>JALOTU010000181.1 GCA_025457725.1 Verrucomicrobiota bacterium | reverse complement strand
GATCTCCTTGCCGGGACGCGTGTAGGCCTTGTAATGGCTTTCGAAGTGATCCAGTTGCTGCCCCGCGTCCAGGCTCACCCGCTTGACCTCGCTCACACTGACGCCATCCACCTCGAAGGGCTCGTAAACCAGTTCGAACAGCACCCGGATCGGTCCGTTGGCGAGCACACGGGATTCGACAAATGTCCGCGACACCCACAACCGGTTCGCCGCCCATAGCCCGTTGCCACCACACCCGCGACTCAGTCCGGCGGAGTAGAAGTCCGCTCCCTCGCCATGGTCGGCATGATAGTCATCGGTCATATACCAGTCGTTGATGACCATCCGCGGGGTGCGTTTTGACCAGATGTCGATGGTGCTGCTGCTCAGGGGTTCCCCCTCCCACGTCTCCAGCGCCCTGCCGTAGGTGCGATGGGCGATGCGATCGTTCTCCCAGGCGAAGTCATCGAACCGTTCCCGGACAAACCGGCCAAACGCGCGGTAATCCTCCTTGCCGTGAACGGGCTCCTTCCCGACCGTCACGGTGAATAATCTGGTCTCGCGCGGCTGAAAATCGGCCTGAAAAATTAGGATGTCAGGCTTGCGGTAGGTGTCGTGGTCCGTGTCCACGGCCTGGCATAGCAACTCCCTGCCCGCGGCATCCGACACATGCAGGACGCCCAGATCAACATCCCCCAGAGGGGCCAGCAACTCCTTGGACAACTCGATGGTCTGGCTGGAGCGCGAAAGATCCGTTCGATTCTCCGCCTTAAGGGTCAGCTCACGATCGGCAAAGCTGGACAAACCGGAAAGCAGCAGCAAGGCCGCCGTGATGGTGGTGCGATGGTGAAGGAACATGGTTCACTGATCATCGTCTGATCTGCACGCTTGATGCAATACCGGATGTGATCCCGGGAACCGAATGCCGCTGCATTCCTTCCACAAAAATGTGCACCCGATCCGGGCTCCTGCCAGCAACGAATCGGGAGCGATCCAGAGATGAGATTGCAAGCAGATGAGGTGGGGACGGTTTGCGCACCGTCCGCCGCGCCGCAACCGGCACGAATATATAGACGGTGAAGGTGCGATCTCCGGATTCCGTTCCAACCGCTCTACGCGGTCGGGGCCGGCGCAGCGCGCCCAGCCCCCCTCGAGTGGCATCATGTGCCCTCAGTCAGGCTCCAGTGCGGTTTGGCCGCAAAATCGCCTCGCCTCCAATGAAGTGAAACCGCACAATCCCTTCATGCCGCATTCCCAGAAGAGAGTACTCATGGCCCTGGGCTGGTATGATTATCGGCTTCACCGTGGAATTGAGAAATACGCGCAGGAAAACGACTGGCATCTCTACTCCAATCTGGCCCGGGAAAAGGTCCTGCCGTGGGGCTGGGAAGGGCATGGTATCCTGGCGTGGCTGGGCGAGGGGGATGACCTCGCGGAATTCGTCACCCAGGCCGGCAAACCCACGGTGGACTTGAGCTTTCGCCGGCCCGAGCTGCCTTTCCCTCGCGTGCTGGAGGATCACGCTCACGCCGCCCAGCTTGTTGCCGAACACTTTCTCTCCCGAGGCTTCACCCACTTCCTGTTCTACAGCGAACGGGACAACTGGTCCTACGAAGAACGCGGGCAGGGGTTCCAAAAGGCGTTGAAAATGGCGGGCCATGATTGCGTTTGGCTCCGCTGGCACAAGTCTCCCCAGTATTGCGAGGATCAGCAGCAATGGAAACGCCGGCGCATCTGGCTGCTTTCCGAACTCAGGTCCGCCCAAAAACCGTTGGCCGTGTTTGCCGCCAACGACGACCAGGCCATGGACGTCCTGGATGCCTGCAAGACGGGAGGACTCCTGGTTCCCGAGGAAGTGGCCATCATGGGCGCGGAGAACTACCTGCTCGCCGCCGAGTCCATGCGCACTCCCATCTCCAGTGTCGATACAAACCTGGAAGCCCTGGGTTACCGCGCCGCCGCCCTGCTGAGCACCCTCATGAAGGGAAAGAAGGCCCCCTCCGAACCCATCCGGGTTCCCGCCGCCGGAATCGTTACCCGGTTGAGCAGCGATTTGCTGGCAGTAACCCACAAGGGGGTGGCCAACAGCCTGCGCTTCATCTGGCAGCACTTCCACGAGCCCATCCAGGTCAGCGATCTGGTCGGGGCGGCTTTCATGTCCCGACGCGGCCTGCACAAGGCCTTTCTCCAGCAGATCGGAAGAACCCCCGGCCAGGAATTGCAACGCATCCGTATCGACCGCGCCAAACAACTGCTGGCGGAAACCGACAACAAGGTCGAGGTGGTCGCCAGCATGTGCGGCTACCAGAGCGCCAACAGCCTGAGCATCGCCTTCAAGCAGGCCACCGGCCTCTCCCCCAAGCAGTATCGCGACGCGCTGCCCAAACCAGACTGATCCCGCATCGTGGCCGCGCTGGTGCAATCCGAATCAGGTTGGTCGAACCGGGACCGAGCACGATCTCACCGCTCATCGTCACCCAGTTCGACCAGCTGCCGGTCGGTAGATGGGTGAGCGAGGAAACCGCCCCATTCACCACAAGCTTGCCGATCCGCTGGCTGGCGGCGCCCAAGGCGAACCGTATCTCCATGAGCGCCGGCCCGCCGGTGCCGGCATCCACGTTGTTGAAGTGCAGAGATTCCTCCAACAGGGTGTATCCGATGTTCGGCACGTAGGCGCCGGCGGGAACCGGAGTGTTGTGATCCTGCACCGACACGTTCGAACCGAGCGTCGTCTCCCAGGCGTCCGGCATGCCGTCGCCGTCGGAATCCGCCGGCGCCGCCGCAGAGTTCAACGTCCCGAACCCCCCGTTGGAGATGTTGTAGGGCGGATCCGCCAGCTGGGCCTCGCCATTGGACGGAGGATCGCCGGGGTCATTCGTCCGCGGCGTATCCTTCGCCACAAGAATGCTCACCTGGTCTTCCACGCTCTGGATCAACAGACTGTCCAGCTCGTCGCGCAGCGGACCCGCGTAGCCGGCGTCCAGACGCAACGCCCCGGCCGAAGAGAGAACCTTCTTGTAGGCGGTCAGCGGATCATCAATGATGAAACCCTCGCTGCGCCAGTGGAAGGTGACATTGTTGATCCACTCCAGCAGACCATACGGACGCGCCTTGGGGTTGCGGGTGCGGTGATGCGCCCAAAGCGAATGATGGCAGGTGCCATCCTGAAGATCCCACAGCCCCCCGGCATTGTGTCGCTCCAGGCCCCACGAGCTGGTCGAATACTGCATGGTGAAATTGTTCAGGGTGCTGTTGAGGTTGACCACCGTATAGACCCACCCCGTCCGCCTTCGGCACAGGCTCCAAACCCTTGCGCCCCCGGAAACGCCGGGATCTGCGCGGCGCCAGGCGGGACCAGGCCGAAGCCCGCCGCCAACATGAGCCCGATCAGTCGCACCCAAGACTCAAGAAAACCCGGCCTGAACAAGCGGGCGGGGCGCGGACATTTTTGTCCGCGCGATGAAGACGCAAGCCTTTCTCGCGGACAAAAATGTCCGCGCTCCGGTTCAGGGCCGCATCGTGCAATGGTTTGGTCGTGGACTCTGGTCATTGGAAATTGGCCATCTTTAGACTGGCTTCCAGGGGCTGAGGCAACAGCACCTTGGTTCAACAGGGTCGCCTGAGCATAGCAGGACAACTGAAGCCCCGCACCCACAGATACTGCAAATTCGATTCAATATTCTGCAGAGGGCCGGAGGAGCCAGGGCGAATCGGAAGGCACAATTCTCACGCTGTTTTGCACATTTGAGTGGTTTTACCGCCGGCATAATCCGGGGTATGGTGTCGCTAATCGAGATCATGAAGTACATGAAGTCCCCGCCCAGGTGTTCCCACTACACAACAGTCCTCATCGCCCTTGCGTGTGTCTGCCTCGGGTCCGCGACCACCCGGGCGGCCCTGCTGGCCCATGAGCCGTTCACCAATGCGCCCGGCAGCGCCATCATCGGGTCCGGCGATGGCGCCGGATTCGCCGGTGTCTGGCAGGCGAACGGCAGCTCCGGGGTGGGCACCAACACTGCCGCTGGACTGTCCTACACGGACACGGCCGGGAACACGCTCGTGACCGAAGGCGGCGCGGGTTTCTTTCAGGGCGACACCTTGGCCAACAACAGCATGCAACCCACCCGCCTGTTCGATTTTATCCGTGGAGCCGACGGCACCACCACCTGGATCAGCTTTTTGGCGGTGCGCCAGGGTCCCGCCACCGCAGGCGCCAATCCTTATCCGCGGGGCGCCAATGTGCCGCACGACCTGAACGCGGGGAATCTCCAGAAGCTGGCCATCGGCAACAGCTCGGGAGCAGCAGCCAACACGGTCGGACTGATCCCACTGGGCAGCGCCAGCAACCTAAAGCCCTCCCAGGTCACCTTTTCGCAGCTCAACTTCATTGTGGTGCGAGTGGATCATGTGGCCGGAGCCAACGACAATGCCTACCTGTTCCTTAACCCCCAGCTCGGCACGCAGCCCTCTCTGATCCAGGCGGACACGAATTCGCTGGGCGAATTTGATTTCACCTTCGACCGGCTGCGCGTTTTTGCGGGCGGAAACGATGCTGGGAACTCCCGGCCCTATGCCGAACTGGTCATTGATGAATATCGGCTGGGCGAAACCTATGCGGACGTCACCCCATACATCCCGGCCGCCCCGCCCGGGCCCCTTGTGATCACCAACGTCAGCCTGGTCGGAAACAGCATCCTGCTGGCGGGCAGCGGCGGCACCCCGACTTGGAACTATGAAGTGCTGAGCAGCGCGGACCTGCAGGTGCCCTCCTCCAACTGGCCGGTGGCGGGCTCGAACAGCTTTGATCCCGCGGGCAACTTCGCCTGGACCAACCCGGTGGACCTCAATGCTGGAGAGGCCTACTACCGTCTGTTCGTGCCCAACCAGACCTCGCCGCCTCCGGTGCTGCCCGGCATCGTCAGTCCGCCCACGAACCTGACGGTGGCCGTGGGCCAACCCGCCGCCTTTTCCGTAATCGCGAATGGCACCGAACCTTTGGGCTATCAATGGTTCTTCAACACCAACTCGCCCCTGCCCGCCGCCACGAATACCTCCTATTCCATCGCCAGCGCGCAGCTGACCAATGCCGGCACCTACTCCGTGCGGGTGGCCAACGATTTCGGCGCGATCACCAGCTCCTTCGCCCTGCTCACCGTGACCGCCGCACCCCCCGTGTTCAGCGCGAATTATTATGTCGCCACCTACGGCAGCGACAGCAACCCGGGCACGAACATCAATGCACCGTTCGCCACCTTGAGCAAGGCGGTCAGCGTGGCCAGTGCCGGCAAGCTGATCTACGTCCGCGGCGGCACCTACAATTGGTCCAGCCGGGTGACGATGTCGATCAGCGGTACTCCCACACAACCCATCCGCGTGTTCGCCTATCCCGGCGAGTCTCCCGTGTTCAATTTTGCCAGCCAGCCCACCGGCGACAGCAACCAGGGCATTTCCATCAGCGGCAATTGCTGGCATCTCAAAGGCCTGGAAGTCGCCAATGCCGGCGACAACGGAATCATCGTCACCGGTAAAACCAACACCATCGAACTCTGCGTCCTTCGCGGCAACCGGGACAGCGGCCTGCAACTGCATAATGCCGGGGCGGCCTACAACTACGTCCTCAACTGCGATTCCTACCGGAACTACGATCCCGCCAACCAGGGCGAGAACGCCGACGGCTTTGCCGCCAAGTTCACGCTGGGCCCGGGCAATCTCTTC
>JALOTU010000180.1 GCA_025457725.1 Verrucomicrobiota bacterium | reverse complement strand
CAACCCGTTCTCCAGCCGGACGGACTGGTAGGTCACATCCATCGGCTCATCGAACACCTTGTCGATGAAAGGCACCGGATAGACCTTGCCATTGGATCCCTGATAGACGCGTTTTTCGAAAAACACGGGGTTCTTCTCCGGCGCCCCTGCCGGATAGGTGGGAATGACGCGGGGTTCGATGACGGCAGTGACGTTCATGAGGGCATGTGGCGAAGGCGGGAGGATACAAATTGGCAATGGTCTGTCACTTTGTGCAATGTTATTTCTCCGTCATTTCCAGTTTCAGCACCGTTGCCCAGGAATCCCAGAGACCATCAGGCAAGGCGGCGGGGAAGGCTCCGGCGGCGTCTTGTTTGAACTTCAGAGCCCGGCGCTCCGGATGCGCCAACAGGGTCCCGCGTTTCACCATTCCTGCCAGCCCTGTGATGCTCACCATGCCATGCCGCGGGCGATCGAACAGATGGATGTAAATGATGCCCGGCTTAGCCGTCGCGCGCCATCCCCGGGGCAAGCCGACCTCATGGGTCTTCGCCGCAGCGGCGGCATCCAGAGCTTTGTCGCTGCCATCCGGATTGATCTCCTTAACCATTTCGCCATTGGATGGGGCTGCCGCCCTCGCGATCCTATCCACGCTCCCCGCACTGCGCGCCCAGTAACCCTTCGTCCCGACCGGGATCGAGGAGATCGACGCCATGCGCCGTGATTTCGCCGCGAGTCCAACCAACCAGGAAATCCTCATCCTGACCAATTTTTGCAGGCTCTTTTGTCAATCACGCCGATCACCAATTACGTGCCATTCGGTACTGGAACCCTGTCCACGATGGAGGAGCCGGTTGAAAACCCAGCCGACCCGTTGCCCGCACAACCCCGGTGTGGCGGGCCTCACTTCCATCCCGGCACCATGACTACCTCGCAGCCCCATGAATATCAAATTCAGCGATGGAGACCGCCTCCGACGTCCCAGGGAAATACAACCTGCATTTCCCCGAGGTCACCTGATTGAAGGAGTGCACCTTGCTGCGGCCACAAGTGGTTCCCGCTGCCAGATCACGCCAGGTGCTGCCGTTCCAATATTGCACCCGGTAGTTCTTGATCTGATCCCCTGATTCGGAAATGACCACTTTGTCAAACGTCTGCGGTTTCATCCATTCCACCTCGAGCCACTGATCGTCCTTTCCACCAGCCTTCCAGCTGGTTTCCATTTTTCCGTCGTTGGCCTTGAAGGGTTCGAATCCGGGCCCCTTCTCGCCCTCGACGAACATGGACGACGCGTTCATTCTGCCAATCCTCGCAAGATTCGTCCCCTTGTATTCTGGCTCCGGAAACGATGCTTTTGGCAAAGCACCCACCGAAAAGTCGTAAACGCCCGATTCGACCTGATAGATCACGTAGTTGCCCACGGCATCGCTCGCTTCCACACCCAGAAAGGAAACCCCTTTGGCATTTTCCGCGAGGACGGCGCCTTCGTTCACATGCTCCCGGCCAACCGCCGGAATGAAGACCCTGGCGCTGGTGTTGACGGGAATCTCAAGATGATAGCTGGCTGCATTTTCCGAGCGTTTCCAGTTCACCACCATCTTTCCATACATGGATTCACATTCCGTGTTGGCGTAGGTTAACGCGCCGACCGGAGCCGGCTTGATCAGGAAGTGTTGCATTCCCACGTGATCCGGATCCGGCCGGATCCCGCCGAAGCCCTTGATGAAATAGCCGCCAATCCCCGTATAGCAGGTGTGGATGCGGCTGCCGCCGGTGGAAGACCAGCGCTCCGGCCAGGTGGTTTCTCCTTGAGCGATGAAATAACCATAACTGGGATGATATTTGTCGGTGAGCAATTCGTAGATTAAGTCCATCCGTTCGCCGTGCTCAATGAAGTATCGCGTGTAGAGTCCCTGTCCCGAACTGCCGACATCGTAATACGGGAAGGCATAGAGCGCCTTATCCACGAGATTGTCGTAAACTTTCTTCCCTTCGGATTCCGGCGGCACACCCGCGATCAACGCGAATGCCTGATTGACCTGCTGGCCGTTTCCATAGTTTCCGGTGTTCGGATCGTAATAGAGCTTATGCGTCGCCTGCCGCTGCACCCGGAGCCGGTCGGCATACATCTTCGCATCCTCCGGCCTATCCAGGGCCGTTGCGATTTTCACCGCACAATCGAGCATGTAGGCATAGAGGCAGTTGTTGAAATGGGCGGCCTCGGGGGAGTTCATGCTCTCCCAGAAGTTGCCCTTGGGCGTGCACCAGTCGCCCAGGCCGGGCCACTCCCGTTTTCCCGGTTTGCCAATGATCAGTGCCCCGCCTTTTGAGTAATCTGAATGCTCCAGGAGCCAGGCCATCCACCTCTCCATGGGCACATAATTGGCCCGCAACATCTCTTGATCGCCCAGCATCCGGTAAGCTTCCCAAACGGTAATCGGGTTGTTGGCCTGCCACATCAGAAACGGGCGATCCTCCTCGTTGATGATGCCGCGGTTCCGGCCATCCTCAAACTGGGCGTCGCGCATGTATTGGAAGTATTGGTCCATGTAGGCGCCGCTTTCAAAGTTCGGCAATGCGTCGCCATAGAGGGCCGCCACGCTGACTTCCCCCCAGCCCCGTCGTTCGCGATGCGGACAATCCATCATGATGCCGTCCAGTGTATTGGCAATGGCAGTGGCCAGGTTCATCTCATAGATCCGGTTCAGCAACTCATCCGAGCACTCAAACTTGCTGGTGCGTCTGCGGTCGCAGGTGATGACGTGCCCTTTGATGTCCGATAATTCCGGTTTGTAATTCAACCCGGAGACCGTGATCCAGCGCCCGCCAGCCAGATTGAAGCGGTTCGCGAACGTGCCTTGGCCTGTTCTGCCATAAATATATTCGCTTTTCTGCGCCCAGTTGCAGCGCAGCTCCTTTTGGTCGCTGATCTCAAAAGTGACCGTTTGTCCTTCCGTTCCATTCCTCAGGTTGATTTCAAACTGGCCCGAATAGTTTCGTCCCATATCAATGCGATACGTGCCGTCATCGTTCGCGGTCACGGCGACCGGTAAGATGGTTTCGTATCTGACCTGCGGCTCCACCCTCTGTGCGCTCAACTGTGCGGGAACATCGCCCTTCCACACACTCGCATTGGTCCAACTGCTGTCATCATACGCGGCCTGATTCCAATCGGGCTCAAGCCGGCGCGCGTCAATCCGCTCGCCGCCGAATTTCAAGATGTCCCAATCGCCCAGATACTCGCTATCGCTCTTCTTGCATTTCCAACTCGTGTCCGAGACCAGCGTGAGAGTCGTGCCAGCCGTCTCGATTTCAATTTGCGCCTTAAACACAAACGGCGGATTCCGATATTCCCGGATGCGACTCCACCGCGTCCAACCCGCCGCATGCCAGATGGCGATGACGTTGTTCCCTTTCCTCAGTTTATCGGTGATGTCGTAGGTGAGATAGGGAACCCGTTTCTTCAGGTAGGATGAGACCGGGTTCATCACGTTGTCCGTCACCTTTTCCCCGTTCACATATAGTTCGTGGTAGCCGAAGGAACCCACATAGACCATCCCGGACTTCGGTGCATCCGAAAGGGTGAAGTTCTTTCGATACCAGTTGTGGTTGGTCTTCTCCTGATCCGCTTTGTAAATCCAGGCACCCTTCCAGTCGCCGGGTTCCAGCAGTCCGACGGTGAACCTGGCGATGGGGCTCCACTCGGATGCCGTTCCCGAGACATCCTTGACGCGAACCTTCCAGTAGCATGACTGCCCGGATGTCAAGGGCGCGCCTTGATAGACATTGTTCACCGATCCAGAAACCGCCATCACCTTGGAATCCCACAAGTCTCCGATGTTCCGGTTGAGCCTTTCCAGGCTGCTGGAAACCAGCACCTGATACGCGGTCTGCTTCTGACCACGGGTGTGATCGGAATCCACGATTTTCCAGCTCAAACGAGGCCGCACATTGTCAATCCCCAGCGGATCTTTCCGGTATTCGCAGCGCAGGTCGGTGGGTGCGACTGCGGCGAAACAGCGGATTGCCGAGAACAGCAAAATTGCAGACACTGGCCATTGCATGGATAGGAGAGTCGTTGTTCGTGTGTTTTCCATAAATCGTCAGCGGGACCATGCGTTACGCCGACGCAATCAAGGGCAATAGCGGGTCGACCACAGGTCGCGAGCACCGGTTCTTGCCGGCGCAGAGGGGACCTGCCCGCGAGTGAATCCCCTCCTCTTCGCTGCTAGGAAATTGCTTTCTGCGGGAGGCTCCTGAAACAGCCATTGGGCCGGACCGGAGGGCGGGGAAACGGGGGTTGCGGGGGAAACGGGGAGGTTTGGTAAAGTTGAAATGCTGAAAACTGAAAGGCTGAAATGAAGAAGGCCCCGCAAAGCGCCGGTAATCGGCGGAATGGGGAGAATTCACGGCGGTTTTCATTTGCCACGAGCGTAGCTTTCCCAACCGCTTTGCCAAGATTGTATTGGCGGCGGTTTTTCGGTGGGTGGGAAATGGGGGCCAGTGTGCAAAGCTCGCCAAATGATCTTCACATCGCCGAATTCCAGGCACTCTGGAGAAAGCACCGCATTTTGCAGACAGCTTGGATCGGGTTTTGATCCGTTTGAAGCGGAGCAGTTGGCAGCTGCCACGCGCCGCGCTGGGCAGGGAGAGTTTTTCCGCGATCCATTCCTGCGAAACCGTCATCCGTTTCCAGGGGAGTTCCGCCAACGCCAGTTTCCGCAGATCAGATCTTTTCCGGCCCGGAATATTTTTCACCCCGCTTCCATCAGCACCCATGCGTGCACGCGCCAGCCGGTCATCGCACGGGCTTCCGCGAGGGTGGCGAAGGCGATGCCGGCTGCCAATGGTTCAACCTCGAAATACCGGGCGAAGGCCGCCTGTTGGTGTTTTGCCAACGCATGAACCATGACCCAGAAGACGACACGGGCTTGCGTTTCCTGAAACCCGGGCCGCGCTTCGCGTTAGACAACTTGTTCACGGTCAGTCGGACAACTATCGTGCCGCAGGACCGAGGCGCCGCGCGCCTTGCCATTGGCGTCCGGCGGTGCCGCCGTCCTTGAATTCACCGTCCAATAGCGTAGTTACATCCCATCAACATAAAAAAAGCAGCTTCCACTCCTGATGGCCTCCCTTATGAATACCCGCATCCTCCTCGCTTTTTTGGTCCTGTCTTGGTTCCGCTTTGCGGAGGCAGCCCAGTTTTACCCCAGCGGCAACGCCGAGATTGATGCCGTGCGCAAGGCCGTGATCGTTAGTCCCACCACGTCTGAAAACTATCGTGAACGCACCCTGCTGCTGTTCATGTGGCTCGGCGCGCTCCAGCAGCAGGCCGCAGACACGCGCCCGTTCTTCGAGTTGGACCGGGAGTATTATCGGCTTGAACCGCAAGTGAACCGCCTGCAAGACGGCCAGCAAAGTCCCGCCCTGACGCAAATGTGCGACTTCGTGGATCGCGCCTACAAGGCCATGGGGGAAATCCAATCGTCGCTGGTGGAGAAGGGACCGATCTTCAAACCCTTTGAGGGCGATCCCGCCAACGCGCCCCGGGGCGGCGACATGGAGGCCGACTGGCCGATGTTCCAGCGCAACGAGCACAACACCGGTTACACGCCGGCTCCCGGTCCTGCGACCGGGCGCCAGGCGTGGCGGTTTCCGGTCGGTCTCGGCTGGTATAGCCGGCCCGTGGTCGAGGACGGACGCGTTTACATCGCGTCGCC
>JALOTU010000179.1 GCA_025457725.1 Verrucomicrobiota bacterium | reverse complement strand
AAGGAACCCGGCGCGGCACCCGGCCGCATTCCCGGCTTTCGCTCGCCGGTCAAATCGTGTTTCCTCCCCGAACGCTATGAGCAAGACCGCTTTATTATTCGCCGGCCAGGGCGCGCAGGTCGTGGGCATGGGCCGGGATCTGGCCGACCAGATCCCTTCGGCCAAGGCCTGGTTCGACAAGGCCAACCAGGTCCTGGGCTACGACCTGGCCTCCGTTTGCTTCAATGGTCCGGACGGGGAACTGACCAAGACCGAGCACGCGCAGCCCGGGATTTATCTGGCCAGCTGGGTCGCGTTCCAGCTGTTGCGGGAGCGGGTGCCGGGGCTGCCTTTCGGGGCGACGGCCGGGTTGTCGCTCGGCGAATTCACCGCCCTGGCGGCGGCAGGGGCGAGGAGTTTTGAGGATGGACTGAAGGTGGTGCGCCAGCGCGGACGGTTCATGCAGGAAGCCTGCGATGTCACGCGGGGCGGCATGGCGGCGGTGATCGGCCTGGACGAAGCGCCCACGCGCGAGGTGTGCGACGAGGCTGGCGTGGTGCTGGCCAACCTGAATTGCCCGGGGCAACTGGTGATTTCCGGCGAGGCGGAGCGGATTCTCAAAGCCGTGGACCTGGCAAAGGCCAAAGGGGCCAGGCGCGCCATCCCCCTGCCGGTGGCCGGAGCCTACCACTCTCCGCTCATGGCCAGCGCACAACCCAAACTCCAGGCCGAACTCAATGCAGTGACGCTCCAGCCACCCGGCGTTCCCGTGGTGTCCAACGTCACCGCGCGCCCGCACGGAACCCCGGACGAAATCAAGTCCCGCCTCGTGGATCAGGTCACCTCCTCCGTGCTGTGGGAGGCGTCCATCCGTTACCTGTTGTCGCAGGGCTTCACGCGGTTCATCGAACTGGGGCCGGGCACGGCGCTGAGCGGTTTCCTGAAGCGCATCGACAAGTCCGCGCAGATGCTCAATGTCGCGGACCTCGGCAGCCTGGAGTCCACCGCCCGGGCGTTGTCGGCCGGCTGAAATCCGCTCCGATGCTTGACGCGACACGCCGCAGGCAACACGATCTCGGGGCATGAATCAACTGGAGAACCAAGTCGCCGTTGTGACCGGCGCGGGCCGCGGAATCGGGCGGGCCATCGCCCTGCAGTTCGCCGGGGCCGGGGCGAACGTGGTGTGTGTTTCCCGCACGGAAGCCAACTCCGCCAAGGTCGCCGGGGAAATCCGCGCGCTGGGACGCACCGCCTGGGCGTATGCGCTCGATGTGGCGGATGCCGGTGCCGTGAACGAGACGGCGGAGAAGATTCTCGCCGAAACCGGGCGCGTGGACATCCTGGTGAACAACGCCGGCGTGACCCGCGACACCCTGTTGATGCGCATGAGCGACGAGGATTGGGACACCGTGCTGAACACCAATCTGCGGGGCGCCTTCCTCGTCACCAAGGCGTTCTTCCGCACCTTCGCCAAACAGCGCAGCGGGCGCATCATCAACATCGCGTCGGTCATCGGCCTCATGGGCAACGCCGGCCAGGCCAATTACGCGGCGAGCAAGGCGGGCTTGATCGGCTTCACCAAGTCCGTGGCCCGCGAACTGGCCGCCCGCGGCGTCACCGCCAACGCCATCGCCCCCGGATTCATCGAGACGGACATGACGGCGGTGCTGAACGAGGACTTGAAAAAGGAATTGCTAAAGCGCATCCCCGCTGGGAGTTTCGGGCAGGCGGAGGACATTGCCCACGCGGCACTGTTCCTGGCCGGACCCGGAGCGCGCTATGTCACCGGTCAGGTTCTGACCGTGGATGGCGGCATGGTGATGTAGTTCGCCAAACCGCTCCAACGGAATTCTGACGGACCGGAAGGGCCGCAGACGATCGCAAAAAACTGAACAAACGAGCTTGACGGTCCTCAGGGGCTCGCATAGACACACACAACAATCGAACTGGAGAATAATCATGTCAGACCAATCCGTAGAACAGAGAGTCAAAAACATCATCGTGGAACAGCTGGGGGTGAAGCCCGAACAAGTCACGCCCGAAGCCAAGTTCATTGAGGACTTGGGTGCGGACTCGCTCGACACCGTCGAACTGGTCATGGCCCTGGAGGAGGAATTCGGCAACGAAATCCCCGACGAACAGGCCGAGAAGCTCCAGAGCGTCGGCGATGTCATCAAGTACATCGACGAGCTCCAGGAAAAGTGATTGTCTGACGAGGGTTTTCGGGGCAGCCTTGGCACGTTTCCGCCGGGGCTGCCCCGGCTTATTTTATGGCCAACACCTCTGGAACCCGACGAGTCGTCGTCACCGGCCTGGGCGTCGTCAGCCCGGTCGGTCATGACGTGCAATCCTTCTGGGACAATCTCCTCGCCGGCCGATGCGGTGTGGACCGGATCAGCGCCTTCGACCCGGCAGCCTTCGACAGCCAGATCGCCGCTGAGGTCCGGGGATTTGATCCCATCGCCGCCTTTCCCTCGCCCAAGGAGGTCCGCCGCACGGATCGCTTCTCCCAGTTCGGGGTGCACGCGGCATGGCAGGCCCTGAAGGATACCGGGGTGGACCTCGACAAGGTGAACCTCGACCGCGTGGGCTGCATTCTGGGCTCGGGAATCGGCGGCCTGGCCACCACGACCGAGCAACACAAGATCCTGCTCGAGCGCGGACCCGGCCGGCTCACGCCGTTCATGATCCCGATGCTCATCAGCAACATGGCGTCGGGCCTGGTGTCGATGTACTGGAATTTGCGCGGGCCCAACTACGCCACCTGCTCGGCCTGCGCCACGGGCAACCACGCCATCGGCGAAGCCTGGCGCAATATCAAGATGAACGATGCCGACATGATGTTCGCCGGTGGGGCCGAGGCGGCGATCGTGCCGGTGGGCATCGGCGGATTCTGCGCCATGAAGGCGCTGAGCACGCGCAATGACGATCCCCAGACCGCGTCCCGTCCCTTCGACCTGGGCCGCGACGGTTTTGTGATGGGCGAGGGGGCCGGCGTGGTGGTGATCGAGGAGCTTGAGCACGCCCGGGCCCGGGGCGCCCGGATCTATTGCGAGCTGGTGGGCTACGGCAACACGGCGGACGCGCATCATCTCACCGCCCCATCCCCCGGCGGCGAAGGCGCCGCGCGCTGCATGCGCATGGCCCTGCGCAGCGCCGGCCTGAACCCGGAAAACATCCAGTATATCAACGCCCACGGCACCTCGACCCCGCAGGGCGACATCGCCGAGACCCTGGCGGTCAAGGCCGTGTTCGGCGCCCATGCCAAATCCCTGGTGCTCAACTCCACCAAGGGCGCCACCGGACACATGCTCGGCGCGGCCGGCTCGGCGGAATTGATCGTTTGCGCCAAGGCCATCGAAACCGGCCTGGTGCCGCCCACGATCAACCTGCAGGACCAGGACCCGCAGTGCGACCTGGACTACGCGGCCAACAAGGCGCGGGAAATGAAAGTGGATGCCGCCATCAACAACTCCTTCGGCTTCGGCGGCCACAACGCCACCACGCTGGTCACACGGTTCGTGGGCTAAAACGGTTTAAGAGGAGTAGCCGAGCAACAGGGCGGGGCGCCGCAGCGTCGGCGCCTGGCCGTGCGGCAGCACAGCCCCACCGCAACGAAGTCGCGGCTGCAGTTTTGGTTAAACCGCCCTGAACGGTCTCCGCGTCGCACCCATCCGCACCATCTTCACAACCCCATGGATGCAACCGATGGAGGCGTCGTTCAGACCGAACTGTTCTCCCGCAGCGCCGTAATACACCGTGGCGTTCGTCGCCGGCTCGCCGCCCGGAGTCAGCACGATTCCGTTCGGCCCCGCGCCCGGCTGCAGGCGCACGACAAGGCCGTTGGTGAGGGCGCCATAAGACTCGGAGCTGAAAGGCTCGTACCCGGGCGCTTCCACCCGGGGAATGGGCCGGCCGCTCAGCGGTTGCCCGACGAGGCGGAAGGGATTCCAGTCGTCCAGGCCCCGATTCAGATACTGCCGCCGGAGGCCATCGCCGCCGCCATTTCGGAAATTTGGCCGGTTTCACCCGGCGATGAAATGGCGTGTTTCAGTGAAACTCCCGCCCAGACTGCCGGACATGGATGCGGACATGAAACACGACAAGAACCTGGCGCCATTTCCTCAAATAGCTTATTTTCAAGCGTAAATACGGACAACGAACCGGACATTTATGCGGACATTTGAACGGACACATTCCTGGATTTCCTTCCGTTGCGATCTCGGCAAAGCGGGGGCGGAACTTTGGCTTGCGCTGGGCGAGGCGGCGTCGAAGTGCGAGCACATTTCCCGTGTGCCGTTGCGTCCGGCGACGGCGCAGGCGTTGCATCAGCTTTACCTCGCCAAGGGCGCGGCAGCAACCACAGCCATTGAGGGCAACACGCTTTCGGAAGAGGAAGTGTTGAAGGCGGTGGAGGGCAGGCTGGTCGTGCCGCCGTCCAAGCAATACCTGAAGCAGGAGGTGGAGAACATCATCGCGGCGTGCAACGGCATCAGCAAGCAGTTGGCGGAGGGCACGCTGCCGCCGCTGTCGGCGCATCTCTTATGCGCTTACAACCGGCAGGTCCTGGAGAAGCTTCCGGTGAAGGATGACGTGAAGCCCGGCGAGCTGCGGACGCATTCGGTAGTGGTCGGCAATGTGTATCGGGGCGCACCGGCGGAGGACTGCCCGCATCTCGTTGACCGGCTGTGCGAGTGGCTCAATGGGCCGGATTTCCAAGCGCCGGAAAACTCCCCCATTGGCACGGACACCGTGTATGCGATTCTGCGGTCGGTGGTGGCGCATTTGTATCTGGCGTGGATTCACCCGTTCGGCGACGGCAACGGGCGCACGGCGCGGTTGCTGGAGTTTCACATTCTCCTGTCGGCGGGTGTGCCGTCACCGGCGGCGCATCTTTTCAGCAACCACTACAACCAGACGCGGGCGGAGTATTACCGGCAGCTCGACCACGCGAGCAAATCGGGCGGGGACATTGTGCCGTTCATCGGCTACGCGGTGCGGGGCTTCGTGGACGGCTTGCGGGAGCAGCTTGAGAAAATCTGGACGCAGCAATGGGATGTCGTCTGGCGGAACTTCGTGCATGAGCGATTCCAGAACCGGAACAGCCCGACCGACACACGGCAGCGGCATCTTGCGCTGGACTTGGGAGACAGCGGCGACTGGCTGGAAGTGGGGAAGGTCGCGGAGTTGACGCCGCGACTGGCGAAGGCTTACGCGGGGAAGACATCGAAAACCGTGCAGCGCGATTTGAACGCGCTGGTCGAGATGGGCCTGATTGCCCGCGATGGCCGGAAGGTCAGGGCGCGGCGCGAGGTCATCCTGGCGTTCCTGCCGCTGCGGAAGAAGCCAGACGCGCCAGCAAAACCGTGAAGGTCAATCTCCCAACAGGAATGCTCCGCTCTCTTCGAGCATGTTTACGAAAGCTATCCCGAGCGCGACGCGGGGGTGTATGCCGGAACGATGTGAAGTGCGTATCCTCAACATGGCGCGTCTGTGGACGGAGTTCTCCAGTGACTAGAAACAACGGTTTCAGGAGGTCCTTTTCCCTGAAGGTGTGAAGTTTGACGGGAAATTCATTCAAACCGCTGTAACCTGCGCATTCTTTAACATGTTACCACAGCCGTGTGGAAAGAAGTTGAGAATGGTACCCCCACCAGGAATTGAACCTGGATGTTGAGAATGGTACCCCCACCAGGAATTGAACCTGGATCAACGGTTTAGGAAACCGCTGCTCTATCCATTTGAGCTATGGGGGCGTCCAGCCGGTGGAGAATACGACCCTCCTTGGTGCAGTGTCGAGATTGTGAGTGGATGGTGCGTCCGAATGAACCCGGATCCCGACCTTCCTCCTCGGGCATTCTGCCGACAATCAAAAGGCTGGGGATTAATCGTTTGCGGATCCGGCATCAGTTGGGTCGATCCGGCTTTTGATCGTTTCCGGCAGCCCGGGCCTGTAACCTTTGCCGGGCATTTCCTCTGTAATAGGTGGAAAGAGAGTTGGAATGAAGAATACGACCTGTCCGAATTGCGGGAAGCCGATGCCAGCAAGTGCGCTTGAGGGCATTTGCCCGGAGTGCATGCTGAAGGTGGGCGCGACCGCTGAATCCGTGCCGGAACCACCCGCCGGCCCCACCGGAACCGTGGTCTTCCCGCCGTTTTATGCAGCGGCACTGCCTCCCCCGCCCATGATTGGACAGGAATTTGGCGGCTACCGCATAATCCGCCGTCTCGGCCACGGGGGCATGGGCGTGGTGTATGAGGCGGAGGAGAAGGAATCCGGCCGCCGCGTGGCGCTCAAGGTCATCAATCAGCAACTCAACTCACCCCAGGACCGTGCGCGGTTCCTTCGTGAGGGACGTCTGGCCGCCTCCATCAACCATCCCCATTGCGTTTACGTTTACGGCACGGAGGAGATTGAGGGCACGCCGGTGATCTCCATGGAGTTCGTGACCGGCGGCACGCTGCAGCAGCAATTCTCGGAGGAGGGGCCGTTGCCGGTGGGACGGGCGGTGGACGCCATGCTGCAAGTCATCGAAGGACTCGAAGCGGCGCAAGCTGTTGGCATTTTGCATCGGGATATCAAACCCTCCAACTGTTTCCAGGATGCTACGGGCTCGGTGAAGATCGGGGACTTCGGGTTGTCCCTCTCCACGCTGCCGCGGGAGGACACCAATATCACCGAAGCCGGTGTGATGGTCGGCACGCCCGCCTTCTGCTCGCCCGAACAACATCGCGGCGAGGAGCTGGATGCCCGCACGGACATGTATGCCGTGGGCGTGACACTGTATTACCTGCTTACCGGGAAACTGCCGTTCGAGGGGCAGACGATGCCGCAGCTCATCGCCAACACCCTGGAGAAGCGGGCGCAGTCACCGCGATTGCATCGCAAGGAGATTCCCGATGGCCTGGCGCGGGTGATTCTGCGCTGTCTCAACAAACATCCGTCGGAACGGTTCAAGAGCTACCCGGACCTACGTCGCGCGCTGGAGCCCTATGCCTCCTCTGCGCCCACGCCCGCAACGCTGGGGCTGCGCTTTGTTGCTGGGATGCTCGATTTCCTGGTGCTGACCATTTTTGGACAAACGGCCATGCTACTGTTTTTCGGAGACCCCTTCGCCATGATGGATCAGTTCTCCAAAGGTGGGGGCAAGGGGCTGCTGCTCGTGGCACCCTGGTTTGTGCTGAGCGCGCTCTATTTCGCGCTTCCCGAATGGCGCTGGGGCGCCACGCCAGGCAAGGCGATCTGCCGGTTGCGGGTGGTCGCGGCGGACCGGAGTTTTCCGTCCTTGGGACAAGCGCTGCTGCGCGTAACTCTCTACCTGATCATTCCGGTGCTGCCCTATTGGATTGTGGCACGAGGTGATCCGATGTCGTTTGCCGGCTCGTCCTGGGGCGTGCTGATGAGCTTCTCCTTCTATGGCATTCTGGCCTTGCTCTTCATCACCGCTCGACGGAGGAATGGATTTGCCGCGGTGCACGATCTGGCGACCCGGACCCGGGTGGTGTCGCGCGCCGCCGTGCAGTTGCGGCCGGTTCTACCCACCACGGGAACTCTCCCCGTGGATGTGAAGTCCAATCCGCAGGTCGGCCCGTATCATGTGCTGGAACCACTGGGCAACTCCGGCGGGGTCGAATGGGTGATGGGTTACGATCTGCGGCTTTTGCGACGGGTGCTGATTCGCCGCGTTCCTCCCGGCACTCCGCCACTGCCCAATTCACTGCGACACGTCTCTCGCGCGGCTCGCTTGCGGTGGCTTGCCGGTCGCCGCGAAGCCACAGGGAACTGGGATGCGTTTGAAGGAGTGCCGGGCCAGCCGCTGGTGGACCTGATGGGCCAACCGCAACCCTGGGCGCAGGTGAGGTTCTGGCTGTATGACCTGGCCGGGGAACTGAGTGCCGCCGAAAAGGATGACAGCTTCCCTGAAGTTCTGTCCTTGGATCGCGTATGGATTACCACCGAGGGTCGGGCCAAGTTGCTGGATTTCCCGGCGCCGGGAACCACAGTAGCGAATCAGGCCGAAGCCCGTCCCACGACTCCGCCCCAGTCTGCGGACGCCCGCGCGAAGACATTTCTAAACGACGTCGCCAGGACCGCACTGAATGGGAACCCGCAACACGCGCAACTGTCGGTGCGTCTGGCGCTGCATGCGCGGCAATTCGTGGAATCCCTGCCCGCGCTGAAGGGGGCGGAAGCCATTGCCTCTGCGTTGAGGCCCTTGCTGCGGCGAACGGCCGAAGTGACACGACCGAGGCGGGCGGCGATGGTGGCCTGTTGCCTCGTGTTCCCATTATTCGTGAGCGTGGCGATGATGTTTGGCCTGTCGCTCATGCGGGACTGGCGACAGAAGAATCCGGAGCTGATGCAACTGAGGGACGTCATGACCACGTGGAAAGCGGCTCACACGGTTTGGATGCCCAAGGGCAAGCATCCCACGGATGAGCAGTTTGGAATCTATATCGCGGCAAACTGCCGGGGAGTGATCACGAACGAATCCGTCTGGTCCAGCACGCTGGCGAGAACGTTCATTGCTGGTGAGGCACGCAAGTTTGCGGAAACTTCTCTGGTGAAATATGAGTCGCCGACCACGAAGCAACTTGCCGAAGCCGAAGCCGCGTTAAGGCCCATTGTCAAGCAACAGGCTGCTGTGCTCGCTCCCGGCAATGGGGACCAGATGAATGTCCTGGACCGTCCGGGGATGTCGACCGTCATGTTCTGGGCAACGTTCCTGATCTACGTCGGCCTGCCGGCAATTGTCGCGGCATTGTTGTTTCGGGGCGGACTGGTGTTGCTGGCCACGGGGGTGACCTACGTCAGAAAGGACGGCCGGCGGGCCTCTCGGTTGCGATTGTTCTGGCGCAGCCTGGTGTGCTGGAGCCCGGTCGTCGGTGCGCTTGTGCTTGGCGGGATTGCCGTGGAAAACAAATCGATGCTGTTCATCGTGCTCGGCGC
>JALOTU010000510.1 GCA_025457725.1 Verrucomicrobiota bacterium | reverse complement strand
CGGCCCTCAGATGCTCCCGGTATCGCTGTCGCAGCCGATGGACCGCAACCTTGACCGCGCCTTCGGTCATGCCCAGCCGCCCGGCGATGGCGCCCGGGTCGGGGAGGTCGCCGCTGAGACTGGCCTGGAGAGCGTCGAAGACCGGACCCTTGCCCCGGGCCACCCATTCTGCCCGCAGTGCTTCCCGGGCCCGAGCGGTGATTTCCCGGGCCCATTGCCTGTCGAAAGCGGTGTCCGGGTCGGTCGAGTGCTGCGGCTCCAAAGCGTAGCGGGCTTCCGGGGCAAGCGCGTCCCACTCCAGAAACGTCACCGCGCCGCCACGTTTCAACCGCCGCGCACGGTGCCATTCGTTGGCCAGGAAATGCTTCATCGCCCCCAGGAGGTAGGTGCGAAAACGCCCCCGCTCGCGGTCCGCGGAGGCAAACCCGCCGCTTTCGATGAACTGCGCGAGGAACGATTGTGTCAGGTCCTGGGCATCGGCCGATGAATGTCCGCGGTGCCGGATGAAGGCGTAGAGGGGATACCAGTAGGCCCGGCAGAGTGCATCGAGGGCCGTTCGGGCCTGGGTCCGGCCGGCCTGGTCCGACTGGGCCGCCCCCACCAGGGTCCAGTGGGTGGTGTTAAACTCGCGCGGGCCTGGAACCGGCGTTTCAATCATGCGCTTCCGTCAGGACGCTTCCGGCGGGGTGCCATCCGCAAGGGTCCGGTCCTTCACCTTCGACGACACCTCGATGATGTGCGAGGGAACGAAGTTGTCGTAAGGCACGTTGGTTTCAAAGTAGAGCTCGTAGGGTCCGATCTTCACGCAGTCGCCGTTTCGCAGTTCAGCCCGGTTAGTCCGGCGACCATTGACCAGCACCCCGTTGCGGCTCTGAAGATCCTCGATCACCCATTGGTCCCCGGTTTTAAGGATGACCCCGTGGTGTTTGGAAACCTTCTCGTCGGGCAATTGAATCATGTTGTCGGTGTCCCGTCCGATGGTGACCCGCTGGCTGCTGATCGGGAACACCAGATCGATCGCTCCTTCGCGGTAGTTGACCAGGCGTGTTTTCATATCGTTTTCTCCGAAGCCGGGCGGCAGGACGCGCGCGTCCTGCCCGTCCGCGGTTCCCGCCCCACCCTAACCCACCCTCCCGGTCCTGAAAAATGCTTTTCTCCCCCACCACCCGCGAGTGTCCCACCGAAGTGACGCCAGGCAGGAGAGTGCCGGGCGCAACCGGCTCCCCATGGGCCACCGCCCGACCGGTGAATGAATCCAGGACCCCGGTTCTGATCGGAAGATGTCAACTGAAGGTGAAAACCTCCACGGACACCGGAACACGCATCGCCTCGTCGAAGGACGGTAATCGGAGGCCGAGCCCCCGAAGGTCCCGCCCACGGGCACGGCCTGGCCCGGGGTCCGGGTCACCGCCGTGCGCACGTGGTAATCCGCCGCCAGGATCCCGCAGGTGGGATCTATCCCCTTCCAGCCCGCCCCGGGCAGGTAGAGTTCCACCCACGCGTGCGTGGAATCCGACGCCTCGGCCACCTTGCCCCCCGCATCCGCCCGGCACACGTAGCCGCTGACATACCGTGCCGCCACACCCATCAGCCGCGCGGCTTCCATGAAGAGCAGGGCGAAGTCGCGACAGGAACCCGCACGCAGGTTCAGGGTCCTGCCCGGGGATTGCACGCCCGGCTCCTCCCGTACGGTGTATTGGAAGGCGATGGGTACGGACTTCGAGAGGGCGTAGAAGAAATCGAGCGTCCTGGCCGTGCCACCGGCCTTGAGAAACGGACGAATCCAGTTCCGGACGGCCTCATCATCCTCCACATGATGCCGCCGGAGAAACGGGGCGACGTCGTGCGCCTCCTCCCCGCGATACTGGAACGGCAGTTCGAGCGCTTCGGGTTCCAGCACAAAATCGAACGGGTTGGTGTTGAACTGTTCCACCTGCAACGTGCTGTGAACGCGCAGCTCCCCGGCGGGCTCCAGAAAATCCACGGCGGCCACGGAATTGCCGAACACGTCGCACAGCCAGCGCATCCGATGGGGCACGGAGATCGTCAGTCCGGACTTTCGAATCTGGACGTCGTGCCCTTCGATGGCCCGGACCATCAACCGGTGCGGACCAAACTTCACCGGTCGCGCATAGCGATAACGGGTGGTGTGTTCAATGCTGAGCAGCATGGTATTTAAGTTCGGCAGTATTCGCCCCGGGCTCCGGGTCCGTCAGTTCTCCCCTGTCAGGCGCCCCCTTACTGTGGGACCGCCATCATCTCGACGGCGGATTCCATCACCGGCGGCGCCTTGGGATGGATGTAGGTTTGCAGCACCTCCGCCCCGATGTCGTTCAATTGGACCTGGATTTCGTCCATGGCCTGATGCAGCCCCTTGCTCCAGAGGTCCTCGATGGTGCTGAAGCTCAGGCCGCTGAGCAGCCGTCCGCTGAGTTTCTCCGCGGTGTTCGTGAACTGTCCCCCCGGCACACCCGAGATGCGGCGCAGCGATTGATCCAGGTGCAGCACGCAAAACAGGATGGATCGGGGAAAGGCCCCGTTCAGGGCCAGCAGCTCCGCGGCACGCTTCGGATCCACGGCGGTGGCATAGAGCCGCAGATAGGTCTGACGCGCGTTGCAGCTGCGCAGGATGGCGGTCCACTGGGGCACGGTGTCGGCCGGCCCCTTGGTCTCGCCGAAGCGGAGAAAGAACTTGTCGTCCAGGATGCGCGATGTCTTGTCCGCACGCTCAAGATACTTGCCCAGCTGAATGAACTCCCAGCCCTCACCCCGGTGCATGACCGAGTCGGTGATGCCCTGGAACAGCTGCAGGGATTTCTTCACGCGCTGGAAGAACTCGTAGGTGTTGCGCCCGTAGAATTGCTGCGCCGCCTTGCTGCCCAGCCACAAATGCGTGCGGTTGATCTGCTCCCACATCTCGGCGGTGATGAGTTCCCGGATGGTCCGGGCGTTC
>JALOTU010000178.1 GCA_025457725.1 Verrucomicrobiota bacterium | reverse complement strand
GTGCTGGCGGGCTGGACAAATGGGGGATTGGGAGCCAGCAGAGGCTCCAGGAATGGCGCGTAACGCTGGGCTCTCAAATCAACCGTGTTGCCTCCTCCCACATAACTGCTCCAAGCCACCACCCACCGATTCGACGCACCCGAGGCGACGGTCTGGTAATTCTGGGCGCCACCGGTGGTTTCGTTGACGCGAAACTCGGAGCCAAGGGGTGAGCCTGCGTCGTTCAAGAACCTTCCATACACACCCTCGAAAGATCCGTCCTGACCAAGGCTGGTCCAGACGACGAACAGATCCTCGCCCTGAGTGGCGATCCGGGGCGCATACTGATCACCATACACCCGTCCGTTCACTCGGTGCACCTGTCCTCCAACGCCTGAGCTATCGAAAGCGCGGGTCAGGATATCCAGCCCGTCCGTCGAGGAAGCGGCGGGGGTCTGCTCCTGCCACGCGACAGCGAAGCCTCCCCCTTCGGTGGCGGTGACAGACGGGTTGTCACACACATTGAGACCGGCGTTCACGAGGATCTCACCCGTCTGAGGTGTCCCTCCGATCGAGTACTTTCGGGCGTAAATGTCGGAACTGCCGGGTCCCCGTTGTCCCTGCGACACCCAAACGATCACCGACGCTCCTCCGCCGGAGAGCACGGCCACCTTTGAGTTCTGCTGATGGAGGGCCGTGGTGGTGTTCACCCTGAATTCGGTGCCGATCTTGCCTCCTACTGAATCGAGGCGGCGGGCATAGACATCGTAACCATTCTGCCCCGACTCATCGTATCGGCTCCAGGTCACGATCACGCTGCCATTCACCCGGCTGGCAATGTCCGGACGGTTGTTGAAGTCGCCGGTAAGGTCATTGACCAGGATGTCCGAACCTGTCCAGGTATAGTTCGCGGCCATGAACCGCGCGTAGATCTGCGGCTTTCCCAGAGGGCCGCCCTGCCAGACGACCGCAGCTCCTCCGTTACTGAGCAGACTGGCCGCCGGGTTTTCCTGATATCCGGCGCCCAAGGTGTTCACCCGCATGGAACTGAGCACCGGCGAATAATTGCCGTCCAAGCGAATGGCGCTGATGCCCAAACCATCCCCATCCGTTGCGTTATCCTGCCAAACGGCCAGCCCCCACGAGTCACCCAGCGCCAACGAAGCTCGGGTCTGCTCTCCGGGAAGGCTGCCGGCGATGGAGAACTCTGCGCCTTCAGGCACGTAGGTGGTCTGGGCGGAAGACTGCAGGATCCCCAGACCGATTGCCATGAACACGGCAGCCTGACGCATGATGACTCGATTTTGCATATGCTTCACCAACAAAGTTACAAATTGACTCATTTTCTGTCCACGATTTCTTGGTTGGTGCAGCCTAATGCAACCCCGTCAAACATCAACCAACCGACACCCCGGTTCACAGGAGCAGCTCCTGGCGCCCGGGTGCCGTTGAATACCGCGCCGCCAACGAACGAAAGCCCCACGATTCAAAAAGCTGCCTCAATTTGGCCGGGTCTTCTCGACCCAGCTTGCAGCCCTCAATCTCCGGCGCATGGATTGAGTCGGCCTTCAATGCCACGAGCGATTTGTTTCTGAACACCACCGACCGGGCGTCTGCCAGGGCGGACCGGAGCCTGACCGATTGAACCGCTTCGAGTTGCTGGTAGAGGCTCTCCACCGACCCGAACTCCGCCAGCAGTTTTGCCGCAGTCTTTGGCCCCACCCCCGGCACTCCGTCGATGTTGTCCACCGCGTCCCCAACCAAGCTTAACCAGTCGGCGATCTGGGCCGGATGCACGCCGGTTTTCTCCAAAACCCTGTCGGCATCCCAAATGGGCTGCTCCTTGTCACCCGGGTTGAGCAACCTGACGAGCGGCGACACCAGTTGCATAAAATCCTTGTCGCTCGTTGCTATCACGGCGGGCAATCCCTGCAAGGACGCCTTAGCGACGACCGCCGCTATCAGATCATCCGCTTCGACGCCTTCCTGGCAGACAGAGCATATCCCTATCGCCCCCAAATAGGACTGGATCGGGTCCAGTTGGGCCTCGAGCTCATCGGGCATCTCCGGCCGTTGCCCTTTGTAGCCCGGCAACGCCACTACCCGCTCGACATCCAACCCGCCATCCCAGAGGACTGCCATGTGGCTCGGACTGACTGTCGCCCGCGCCTTCTCCAACATCTTGATGAATCCGAAGATGGCATTGGTGGCCGATCCATCCGGACCCCGCATTTCCCGGATTGCGTAGAACGCCCGGTAAGCGTAGGCGTGACCGTCAACCAGCAGCACCTGATTCACGCGGATTCCTGCTCCTGCCAAGTCCCGTTCAAGCGCGATTCATGCACAGGCCATTGAAACTGGATGACAACTACCCAGATCTACTGCCCCGAGACCGACCCGGGTGCCGGTTGGGCGGGGATGCTATTCTGTGCAAAAGGCATTTCCGCTTCGGAATGCTTCCGGTTGCCGGCAGGGTCGATAATTGTGGGCGTCACAAAGATCACCAGATTCCGCTTCTGGGTCTGTGAAGACTCGCTGCGGAAGAGCCGTCCGAAGACGGGCAGGTCGCCGAGGACCGGAACCTTGTCCTTGGACTTCTGGACGGATTCCGCGATCAAGCCACCCAGCACCACGGTTTGGCCGTCCCACACGACCACGCTGGTGGTCAACTGGCGCAGGCGAAACTCCGGCAACGGAAGCTGGCCGACCAGAGGAACTCCTGAACCGGAATTCCCGCCGACGGACTGCGCCTGGGGAATAAACGCCCCGGGATCCGCATAGCCCAAGAACTCCGTCACGGTGGGAATGATCACCATTTGAACGCTAAACCCATCCGCAGCAACGTAGGGCACCACGTCCAATACCGGTCCGAACGGCAGCGCCGTCACATTGTAATTGATGGCCGACGCCACGGCTCCCCCGCCGCTATCGACCACCCCGACGCCGCCCCCGCCGCCGGAGGCCGTCTGGCTGGTGTCCACCCCGGTGACAATGCTCTGGATGTCGATGACCTGAATCTGGGCCTGACGTCCGCTGATGGTGGTCACTTCAGGCGCGCTCAGCAAGTCCACTCCGGAACGTTGATCGAGGGCTTTGATCACCACTCTGAATTGCGGATCCGTCAGAATTCCCGTCACGGTCGCCAGTGCCGGAGCGTTCAACGGGTTGCCCAAACCGGAGGTGATCAGCTGGTCCGATGGACTGGAGGGGACCGCATTGGCCGCGCTGGTGCCGGGGAAGAAGCCCAGTGGATTCGCCTGGGAAGGGGCTCCGTTGAGTGATGGCGCGGTGCCTCCCGCGGCCACCACTTCGCCACTGCTCCCCATGAGGAGATTTCCCATGAACCAATCAAACCCGATGGCCTTGATATCCTGCTGGCCGATGTCCGCAAACTTGGCTTTGATGTTCACCTGGGGCGGGGCAATGTTCAGCACCTGAACAGCAGATTCGATGATATCGAGTTCCTGAAGTGTGGCCCGGGCCCAGAGGACGCCGGAACGATCATTGAAGAAGCAGGTCTTGGGAGGAGTCAGGTCCACTCCCATGGTGATGAAGAACTGCCGCACGGCAGACTGCACCTCTTCCATCGAGTTGGTCGAGGTGATGAAACGCAGACCCGTGCCGCTCTGCTGGCCACCTCTCTGCTGGCCACCGCCGCTCCCGCCGCCGGTGCTCACCTCGCCGCCAACGTTGACCCGGGGCACCGAGATGGCAGAGGAACTACTGCCGCCCTGCCCGCCTTGTCCGCCACCGCGATTACCACCGCCGCCGCTGCTGCCGCCGCCGCCGCTGCTGTTGCCCACGCTGATGTCGCCGAAGGCAAACCCGCCCACGGACTCCAAGCCCTGCCAGAAGGTGTTGGGGTCCACCTTGTAGGTGCGGGTGTAGAGCGGCACGGGCTCATACCCCCTCAGGGAAAACACAACAGCGTATTCCTCGATCGAGTACTTGATCGGCTGCTCTGCCACCGTCACGATCGCATCGAGCACATCGGCCAGCCGCACATCCGTGAGCGGAGGGTTGATTTTGATGAGCACACCTGACAGATCGGCGGTGTCCTCGTCCGACGGTGGCGGGGCCAATGGGAGACCGGTGATCGGATCAAAGGCGGTCGCCACCGGCGCGCCGGCACTGGCGGTCTCCTGGTTGGGATTGATCAGGAAATTGATGCCTCGTTTGTCCGGGTCCCGCTTTTTGGCCTCCTCGTTGAGAATCCGGATCACCTCGCCAAGAGGCAGTCCGTCGAAGAGCACCGCGTCCATCTTGATGCGGTCCAACTTGGACATGATGGCCTGGCGGCCTTTGCCGGTGTAGACGGCATTCGGAGCCGGATAAGGATTTGGCTGGGGAAGAAGTTCGCGCTTCACCGGGACCTCCCAAGCCTGCTCCACCTTGATCTGGGCATCCTTGGAATAATTCTCCCGCGTGTTGGAACCTTCGCGATAACGCGCTTCCCGCACCAGATCGATGTAATACTGGGCTGAACCATTGATGGGATCCAGCTTCAAGGCTTGGTTCAGCTTGGCATCGGCTTCATCCAGTTTTCCAAGCTCGTAGAGAAGCTTGCCGTCCTGAACCAGCGTGCCGACGTCGATCTTTTCCTGAATAATGGCCGGAACCTGATCCAAGGTATCCTGACTCGGAACCCGGCCGGCCTGCTCGGCCAGCAACTTGTCGTTCTTCTGCTTCAGCGCCTCGGCGTCCGGATATCCCGGGGAGATCCTCAGCACGCGGTTGAGTTGAACAGCAGCTTCCTGGTAATCATTCTGTTTTTCCGCCTTTCGCGCGAGCTGCATGCGCACGGCAACCAAACCCTCGACCGTCTGGGCGGCTTCCGCATCCACGCCCTGTCCGATGCCCTGCACCAAGGAATAGGCATCCTCGTACAACTTGGCAGCCATTACCAAATTGCCATCCGATTGAGCCACCTGAGCCTCCATCAATCGTTGCCGCAGGACGATGGTGTCTGCCTGGCGCCGCACGGCTTCATCGACCGCGGTTTGTGTGGGAGCCGTTTGTGCCGAGGCCGAGGAGGCCATACCTGTCAACCACAGGGCGCACAGGAGTGTATGAATTGACTTCATCATGAGTTCAGTGTGATTCGACGGACTTCGGAAAACATTTTTGTATCCAAGCATGAAACCATCTCCTAACTACCCGAGCCAGATTTCAAGGAGGTTTTCTTACCTGTACGAGCAGACAATACAACCTCGTCTTTCGTAATGGCAACGATATTGTAGGTTTCCCGCTCAATCGGGATGGTGTCCCCCACCCGCTTGCCCACCCATCGACGGCTGTCCGGAGGATAGGCCAGGTCCGCCATGTAGCCATCCACCCGCCGGAAGGGTTTGCCGCTTGAAATGGTGATCCGCTCGCCGGTATCGCTGAGTTCCAAATCGACCGCCGTCGGCTGGGCCGGAGGGCCTTTGACCTCGCGCAGAAGAAAAACGTCGTTCTTCTCACCCACAGCCGCATAGGTTTGTCGCTTGCCCCTGGCCCTCCTCGACGTCTCTGCCTGCTTTTCAACTCCAATGGCGTAGCGGGAGCCCGAATCCGTGGTCAGAACGGAATCCAGGGTGATGATCAGGTACAGCGGAGAAATGGCTTCAACCACAACCGCCTCAGCACCCACTTCATCCCCCTTCATCACCTTGATCAACTGTCCGCTGGGCGTGCGGTTCCATTGCACGGGGTTGACCACCCGATTGCTGACTGTAAGGTCCAAGCTGGCCGGCTGCTGCGTCCTG
>JALOTU010000177.1 GCA_025457725.1 Verrucomicrobiota bacterium | reverse complement strand
CATTGGCAATCAAGGACGTTCAAATGGCAGCGGACGTCCTCCGGCCGCTCTACGTTGGGAGCCTCGGCGATCACGGCTATGTGAGTTTGGAGGTCAACCCTCATCTCGCGCGGGACACCCAGGGCACCGTTGAAGATGCCCGTCGGCTGTGGAGCAGGGTGAACCGGCCAAACATCTTCATCAAAGTGCCCGGAACCAAGGAGGGCCTGCCCGCCATCACACAGCTCATCAGCGAAGGCATCAATGTCAACGTCACCCTGCTGTTCAGCGTGCCGCGCTATGGCGAAGTGGCGGATGCCTATCTCAGCGGGATCGAACAGCGGTTGAACGACGGCCAACCGGTCGATCAGGCTCGCTCGGTGGCGAGCTTCTTTCTGAGTCGCATCGACGTTCTTCTGGACGACCGGCTCGAGGCCATCATCGCCAAGGGCGGCCACAAGGCTTCTCTTGCCCGAGAACTGCGGGGCGAGGTGGCTATCGCCTCAGCCAAGGAGGCTTATCAACTGTACCTTGAGATCCTTGCCGGAGAGCGGTGGAAGAAGCTGGCATCGAAGGGCGCCCAGGCCCAACGCCTGCTGTGGGCCAGCACCAGCACGAAGAACCCGGATGACAGCGATGTGAAGTATGTTGAGCCGCTCATCGGCCCGTACACCATCAATACCCTGCCCCGGAAAACCCTGCAGGCCTACCAGGATCACGGCAGCCCGCAGCCTCGATTGCAGGAAGACATCGAGCGCGCGCGACGTGTTCTGGATCAGCTGTCACAGCTCGGTCTGGACCTGGACGAGGTGGCGCGCCAACTGGAGGAGGAGGGCCTCAAGAAATTCTGCGAACCGTTCGATGCCTTGCTCACGACCCTGGAGGAGGAGATGGCCACGGCCTCATCCGGATAGCACTCATCCTCCCGCATGAGACAGGGTGAGCCGTTCCATCGGACTGGTGCGAAACTCGGTTCTATTGCCCTTCCGGAGCTCCGGTGGAAGGAGTGATGGGTTGCCGACCGAAACCGCCAACCACAGCGAGCGATATGAAAGACAAGCCGACGCAGGGCGACCAACAACATCCGCCGACCCTCCTTGTGATCTTCGGCGCAAGTGGTGACCTGACGCTGCGCAAGATCGTGCCGGCGCTTTTCGATCTTGCACTCAAACAGATGCTGCCGGAAAAGCTCTCCATCGTCGGCGTGGTCCGCTCACGTCTCAGCAAGGCGAAGCTGCGGGAACAACTCAAGGCCGGCGTGGCTCAGTCCGGCGAACGAAAGCCGGAGACGAGGGCATGGAAGGCTTTCGCCAACCACATCACCTACTCCCGGGGCGACTACGAGCAACACAAGACCTATCAGACGCTCGCCAGGAAGATCGCCACGCTGGAGCGGCAATGGGACGGGGAGGCGGATCGCATCTTCTACCTCACCATTACCGTCGCGGAGGAGTTGGGCATGGGCCATCGGGGCTCCTATTTCGATCGTGCGGGGACGCTGCGGGACATGGTCCAGAACCACCTGATGCAGTTGTTCTGCCTGGTGGCAATGGAACCGGTGATCTCGTTCGACGCGGATGAAGTGCGCAACAAGAAACTGGACGTGCTCCGCTTCAGAAATCTCGATCCACTTCCGCGCGGTGCCGCACCAGGCGTTTCCCCGGGAGGCACTTCTGGAATGGCAACCGGCCCGCCTCACCTTCCTCCTGCAGCCGGACCAGGGGCTTCTCCTGCATCTGCAGGCCAAACAGCCGGGACAGGGAATTCGTCTGCGCAGCGTGAACCTGCGATTCAACTACGCCCGGGAATTCAAGATCTCAACGCCCGATGCTTATGAGACCCTGCTGCTGGATGTGATTCGGAACGATCCCACGCAATTCATGCGCTTCGACCAGGTTGAAACCGCCTGGCGTATTCTGCAGCCCATCTTGAACGCCTGGGCCTCCAGCCTCCCGACAGATTTTCCCAACTGCCGTGCGGGAAGCTGGGGTCCGCCGACAAACGCGGCGCTCCCGGCATCGGCAGGCCATTCCTGGCCGCAGCCATCCACTCTCCGAGCCCGCTGAACTGGGAGAAAGCCTCGTTGCAGGATCAGAACACCGGGCGGTTACCAAGCCCCCGCCCACATCAGGCCGGCCATGAGGGCCATGCCAAGGTCTTCCACGAGGGCGACAGTGGAAAGCGGAACGCTCAACACAGTGCCCATGCAGGCACATTCGATATCCAAGCCCTTGACCAGCGCCCGGACCACGCCCAACGCACCGAACACCATGATCACCACCGTTGCCCCATAAACGGATGCCGGCTGCCACTGCGCCAGATAGCCCAGTCCGAGACCCAGCTCAATAAACGGATACACATAGGCATAGGGCCGAAACACGCCGGCTAACAAATCGTACATCTGGAATCCGTCGGCGAAGCCTCCCAGGTTGAAGAGTTTGAACATGGAGAAGACCACGAGGAAGAAGCCCATGAAGTTATGCATCCACCTGGTCCAGTTCCATGGACCGCCCGAGGACGCCAGCTGGGCGGAAGCGGCCAACAACGTGAGTGCCACAATCACCATCAACGGGAGGTAATCCTTCCACTCCGCGCCGCGCCCCTTCTCGCGCTGTTTCACGCCTTCCTTGGTTTCAGAGTCTGCCATGATGGGAGTCCTTCGGCTTTTGTGCGCTTCGACCAACCTCCCCGGGTAGATCCGGGACCGTTACGCTGGGCCCGCTGGAGCGTCTCATGCCCGTGCCAGGCGGCCATTGCCTTGGTGATGCCAAAACTCGACACACAATAGATTCACACGGTCGCATTCCCAATCATCGCACCTCTGAAATTGGAATCAGAAAAAGCTGAGAACCACCGGGCGTTTTCCTGAGAACCGGTGCATCCCTGGTGGCTTTGCCCTGCGGCCTTGAATCGATACCGAGAGCGATTAGGTTTTAGCATGGCGTCCTTGGAAGAGAACATCCGACTGACAGGCAATCCAATTTCCTCCGGCCTGGTCATGGGCCGGGCATTCGTTTATCGCGAGCAGGAACCGGCGGTGGCATCGCCGCACGAGATCAAGAAACACCAGGTGGCGGATGAGCTGGCGCGCGTTGAAAACGCGATGGAAGCCGTGCGGAAGCATTTGAAGACGTCGTCGCGACGGATCGAAGCTGACGCCAACGCGAAGCTGGCCAAGATTTTCGAGGCGCACGAAGTCATGTTGGGCGACCCCGCGTTGCGCAAGGAAATCGCCGGCCTGGTGGAGGAGGAACTGGTGGACGGGGCGCAGGCGCTGGAGCGCGTGTTTTCCCGCTGGGAAAGAAAACTCCGGGCCCAAGAGGACGAAAATCAGCGAAACGCCGCCGACGATGTGGCCGACCTGAAGCAAAGGTCGCTCCGGGAGTTGACCGGCGTGAAGGCCACTCCGCTGGAAAAGATTCCGAACGGGATCGTGCTGGTGGCGCGACGGCTTCTGCCCTCCGATACGGTGGCGCTCCCCCGGCGCGCGGTGGCGGGCATCGTGGTGGACTTCGCCGGACAAGGATCACATGTCGCCTTGCTGGCGGAGGCACTGGGGATCCCCACGGTGGGTGGCATCCGGGACGTGACGGACAGGATTGACGAAGGCAGCACGCTGATTGTTGACGGCTTTCGCGGTGAAGTCGTGCTCAACCCGGACCCGGCCGCCAGAAAGCGCTGCCAGGCGGAAATCCAGGCATGCCGATCGAAGAGCGTCCGAAAGCAGCAGTCCGCCCGGGAGACAGCCCGCACGCAGGATGGCACCACCATCTCCGTGCTGGCGAACGTGGGGGGGCGGGAGGATGTGTCCGCTGCAGGAGACAATGGTGCGGATGGCGTGGGGCTGTACCGCATCGAGCAGCACTACCTTTCACTCAAGACCCCGCCCTCCAAAGCCGACCTCGTGACACACTTGCGGGAGACCTTTGCACCGCTCAGCCAGAAGCCCATCACCATCCGGTTGCTGGACCTGGGCGGCGACAAGCCACTGCCGTTCCTGCGACTTCCCGCCGAAGAGGATCCCTTCCTGGGACGGCGCGGGGTGCGACTGCTGTTGCACTACCCGGACCTGCTCGACACCCAGCTGGAGGCTCTGCTGGAGTTCTCGCAGGATCACGACGTGCGGATTCTGATACCAATGGTCACCGTGGCGGACGATGTGGTTGCCGTCCGGAAGCGTCTGACGCATGTGGCGGAGCAGGTGAAGCACAAGACGCTCCCCCCGCTGGGAGCCATGGTGGAGACCCCGGCCGCCGCGCTCAGCGTGGGGGAACTGGCAAATCACGCCGATTTCCTGAGCATCGGCACAAATGACCTGACCCAATACACGATGGCGGCCGGACGCGAAAATCCGTTGGTGAACGATTATTTCATCGAGGATCATCCTGCGGTCATGCGACTCGTGGGCATGGTTGCTCAGGAGGCGGGAACCACACCCGTTGGCATCTGTGGTGAGCTCGCCCGCCAGATCGCCGCGGTTCCCCGGCTGCTCCAGCTGGGGATCCGCACCCTCAGCGTGGCTCCGCCTCTCGTGCCCGATGTCAAGGAAGCCATCCGCGAGATCCTCCTGGAGAGGGCGCAATAATTCTGCGGAGAGAGCCTGCCCGGCTCACCCGACCCTCAGGTTCACACCAGGATCCGCCGGGCCATCGCGGCAGAGTTTTCGGAGACGGATCCGGCGGATCGGCGCGCACCCGGGTGCTTGAAAACGGTTGCGTGGGTTCCAATGCGTGAGAGCCCGTATTCGCGGTGCGGGCAAGGCTGACAGGCGATCGGGGTTTCCCGCAACGCCTCCCGTCATTCTCTCCACCAAAACTCAGTCTTATGCCCAATTGCAAGGAACTCACCCAGCCGGGAGAATAATAGAGCAACAAAAATTGAGGCGGAGAAGCGCCGCTGCCGGCAGCACGCAAGGCCGGGATCCGTCGAAATCCCGGGCCGGAAACCAAACCGAAAGCCAGAGCACAAACATTTGAGAAGAGCCCATGTCAACCGTGAAGCAGAGAAAGGCCGCCCTGAGAAACCTGGAGAGGGCCCGCAAGGTCTGGACGAGCATGCCCTCACATGCCCGCAGCCGCGCGCAACCCGAAGGGCGAGCCCGGGCGAAACCCGGCGCCCCCGGAAAAGGCGGGTTCTATCATGTCGCGGTGAGGCGCAAGTCGGAGTTCAGGACCTTTCGCACCCATGACCTGGGCAAACCGGGCGGGATCGAACGTGTGGCCGGCAGGCGGAGCAGCGGCTCGTGGGACACCCAAAAATGGTTGATCAGCAAGAAACTGGCGCATGTCAGGAACGGCCGGCTGGTGGCCGACAGTGCGGAGGCGGACAAACTGCTGGATTCCCTTGGCTCGAAACCCAGACACGCCAGCGGTGATCGCTTCACCGCCAAGCCGCGACCCAATGCGCCCGAGAAGGGCAAACCCACGCCGGCCCAGAAGCGCGCCCGCAGCAAGAACATCAAGAAGGCGCAGGCTGCGAAACGCAAAAAGTGAAATCCGCCTCGGAAGGCGCTGAGAACGACCCGTGCGCCTGCTGAGGTGGTCAAGAACAGCGCGATGAGCATGACGAGTCCATCATGGGCAAGCAAGGACAGCCCAAATGCGGTCAGAGCCGCTCCGGCGGTCGTTGCGGAAAACGGCAGCAATTCCATCGGCGGCGGCATCAGGGCGATAAAGACGAACACGATGGCAATCAAGCAAACCCCGGCCTGACGTGTGATAAAAATCAACCGCGAACGGAAAAACCGATC
>JALOTU010000176.1 GCA_025457725.1 Verrucomicrobiota bacterium | reverse complement strand
CAGCGTCACGCTCCGGGTCGTCACGGATGTCCGGGATCATCATCCCGTGCGGATTGACGTGGTGGACACGGGCATTGGCATCCCCGGGGAACAGCTGGCAGGGATCTTCAATGCGTTTCAGCAGGCCGAGGCGACCACCGCCCGCCGCTTTGGTGGCACGGGGTTGGGCCTGACGATCTCGCAGGCGCTTTGCGAATTGATGGGGCTCCGCATCGAGGTGACCAGCGAGGTGGGACGCGGCTCCACGTTCAGCATCCTCCTGGGTTGTCGGTCCGAGCAGCCGGCAGGCACTGTTTCCGCCGGTCCGGCGACGCCTCGTGCGGACAGCGGCGGGACCACGCTGTTCCTGGTCGCCAATCTTCGCGGCAAACGCGTGCTGGTGATCGATGATGAAGCCGATGCGCGCCTGCTCCTCAGGCACACGCTTCAGGAATTCGGCTGCGACGTGTCCGAGGCTGCCTCCGGGGAGGAGGGGTTGCGCGCGGCGCGCCAGCTGCGCCCCGATCTCATCACGGTGGATCTGATGATGCCGCGCATGACCGGATCCGAGGTGGTGGGGGCCGTCAAGAGCGATCCGGACCTGAAGCACATCCCCGTGGTGGTGGTGAGCATTGTGTCCGGCGAGCATCGCGGCCATATTCTCGGCGCGGTGGAACTGCTGCAGAAACCCATCGTTCGCGAGGAACTTCTGGCCACGCTCCTGCGCTGCCTTCCCCAGTGCCAGTCGCGGATTCTGGTGGTGGACGATGAAGAGGGGTCGCGGGAGCTCATGCGGTCGCTGCTCGAAATCGAAGGGTTTCAGGTGCGCACCGTGGCCAGCGCGCAGGAAGGGCGGGAGGTTCTCGATCAGTCGACTTGCGATTTGATTCTTCTGGATTTGATGATGCCGGGGATGGACGGGTTCGCTTTCCTGCGAACCTTGCGATCGGACCTCCGGTACCGGAATCTGCCCGTGGTGGTGGTCACCGCCAAGGATCTGACCCGCGAGGAGGCGGATGAACTGCGGCGGAATGCCAGCGATGTGGTGCAGAAATCAGCGGCCTTCAACCAGGATCTCAAGGACGTGCTGCGACGCCTCTGCCAGCCGGTCATCGTGCGGCCTCCCGCCCCTTCCGGCCCGGCCGCGCCGAATCCAGACCCGAGCACATGAAAACGCGTCCGCTTCGCATTCTACTCGTCGATGACGACCCGGTCTTCACTTTGTTGACCTGTCAGTTGCTGGAGACATTGGATGCCGGCTTTCCCTGCACAATCACCACCCTCACCGACGGGTTGGCCGCACTCACGGAAATCCATCATGGCCGGCATGATCTCGCCCTGCTGGATTACAGTCTCCCTGGTGCCAACGGTCTGGAGATCCTGGCTGAGATACAGACCCTTCCCATCGAGCGGCGACCGGCGGTGATTCTGCTCACCGCCAGCGGGAACGAGTCCCTCGCAGTGGAGGCCATGAAACGGGGTGCCAAGGACTATGTGCCGAAAGTGAATCTCGACCAGGCCTCCCTGACCCGGGCCATCCATAGCGCGCTCAATCAGAAAAGGCTGGCCGACCAGGTCCAGGCCTACCACACGCAGTTGGAAGCCGATCTGCAGCTGGCCCGCCAGCTTCAGCAGTCGCTCCTGCCAAAGCACTATCCATGCTTCCCGCGTGCGTCCGCGCCGGAGGAATCCGCGTTGCGTTTCCACCACCGGTTCTTTTGGACCACCCAGCTCGGGGGCGATTTCTTCAGCGTCCAGGATTTGTCGGACACACAGGCGGGGGTGTTGATCTGCGATGTGATGGGGCACGGGGTGCGGTCCGCCCTCGTGACTGCGATGTTGCGTGCCTTGGTGGGAGACCTCGTCGCCGACGCGGGACATCCGGACCGGTTTCTGTCCGGCATGAACCAACGCTTGAACAGCATTCTCAAGGAGGTGGGCGACACGCTGTTTGCCACCGCCTGCTATGTGATCGCCGATGTGGGTGCTGGAAGGCTGCGTTATGCCCGCGCCGGGCACCCCCCGCCTCTCCACCTGCGGCGTCGCGCCGGGGTGGCGGAACCGCTTGCCTTTCCCCAATCCGCCGGTCCCGCCCTGGGCCTGTTTGGCGATGCCGCCTACCTGGCCTGCGAGTGCGAACTGGCGGAGAATGATTTGCTCTTGCTGTATACGGACGGATTGTTTGAAGTAACCGGACCTGACGGGGACGAGTTTGGAGCCGCCCGACTGCTGCAGGCCGCGCGCGAACGCATGCATCTCCCCTATCGCGAGGTGGTGGATGGCCTCCTTGAGGACGTCCGCCAGTTTTGCCGTGGCGACGAGTTCGAGGATGATGTCTGTTTGCTGGGTGTGGAGGCGGCACGGATCGGGAACCCGGTCGCGCCCGAAAAAAGATGAAGAGAATTGCCGTTGTAGAGGACAATCCCGACAACCGTCTGCTGGTACAATTGCTTCTGGAGCCGGCCTACGAGGTGGTGGAATTTGAATCGGGCAGCGCCGCCCTCGACGGCATTCCAGGCGCCAACCCCGATCTCGTCCTCCTGGACATCTCCCTCCCGGAAATGGATGGAACCGAAGTTTTGCACCGCCTGCGGGACGACCCGGCAACGGCCCGGCTTCCCGTGGTCGCCCTGACGGCCCATGCCATGGCCGGCGACCGGGAGAAATACCTCGCGCTTGGATTCAATGGCTACGTGGCCAAGCCGATTGTGGAAGAGGCGGACCTGTTCGCCGCCATCGAGCAGGCCCTGGCGAATCCCCCAACCCCGCAGGACAAATGATGGAACCCTTGTCCGAGGATGCCCTTGATCGCCTGCGCCGATTGGGCGGCGAAGCGTTTCTTGGCAAGATGCTCGATCTGTTCCTTGCGTTCGGGGCGGAAAAGGTGAGGGAGGCCTCGGACGCATGGCAACGACAGGATCGGGTTGCCGTCGGCAAGGCGGCTCACGCGCTCAAGTCCAGCGCGGCCAATGTGGGGGCCTTGCGGGTGCAGCAGCTGGCAGCCGCCATCGAGGAACGCGCGGGCGCGGGGATGGAGTTGGGGGAGTTGGTGGCGGAACTCACCGCCGCCTTTCAGGTTGTCCGGCCCTTGCTCGAGGCCTTACGGTCCAGCTCGGCCTCCGCGCCGGATGACCCGCGGTGACCGCGGTTCTGCGCGGCCTGATTTCGGGGCGCGGCGTTGACGCCGGTTCAACCGTCGTACTCAGGATGCGGCTGGAAACAGTCGGCAACGATCCGATGACCGGTTGTTGAAGCGACCGGGAGGTCGCACCCCGAGGCAAAGGGAGAACCGCTGGGCTGACTTTACATTTCCCCGCGACGAGGGTACTTCTCTCCTAGCCAGCCGCAGACCCTCCGCAAACGAACAAGCGCCAAAATGAAGACTGAAGGCAAATCAGGTCGTGAGAAGGACCGCGCCTCTCAACGGGTGCTGGTCGTCGAGGACTCCCCCGTCAACCTGCAACTGGCTCTCATGCAGCTTCGGAGCCTCGGATATGCGGCCGATTCAGCCTCCAACGGCCGCGAAGCTCTCGCCAAGCTGGAGGGCACCCGCTACGACGTCATCCTGATGGACTGTCAGATGCCCGAGATGGATGGCTTCGAGGCCACCTGGCAGATTCGGAATCGGGAGGAGCAGGGAGGGGCTGAGACCGGGGAGGTTGCCCCGATCCAGATCATCGCCATGACCGCCGACGCCTCGGAGGACAGCCGCGAGAAGTGTCTCGCGGCGGGGATGAATGATTACATTCGCAAACCGGTGCAACTGCCTGAGCTCGAGGTCGCCCTGGACCGCGCCAGCCTCGGCCCCGGAGCCGGGCAGCCCGACGAGGTGCTGGATCCCCTGGTGCTGGCCGGACTGCGCCTGCTGCGACAGCCAGGTCGACCCGACCCGGTCCTCGAGATCATCGCGCTGTTCATGGAAGACGCGCCGGAACGGCTGGCGGCGATCGAAGCCGCCGCCCGGGCCAACGACATGTGGTCCATGTCGAAGATCGTTGCCGCTGCGACGAACCTCAGGGGCAGTGCCAGCAATCTCGGGGCGCGTCAACTGGCCATGCTGTGCGGCCAGATGGAAACCGCCGCCCGTCAGGGCGCCCTGGACGAAGTGGGTCAACTGCTGGGGCAGGCGCGCGAGGAATTGCAACGCGTGCGCCTGGCCTTGGACAGGGTGGAGTAGAAAGTGGGTGGTGCAGAAAGTGGACGACGATGACTCCCATTGAATCTATCCCCTGCGATCCCGCCAGCAAGGCCAGATGACCCGTTGCCATTGGGCTCGCTCACTGTCTATGGGCTGGGCCTTCCCACAGGGCTCTGTGGGTCCGACTCATGCAGAATCCCCGGCAAAACGCACCCCGCCGTCGCGAAAAAAATCCAAATCACTCGAGATCTGCGAAAGTCGGGTTAGAAGATGGCTCCAGAGGTAGGACTCGAACCGCCTTGGGGAATTGCGCAGCAGTGCGCGGGGACAGGGTGGGCGTGCATGAAACCCGCATGGATATTGAGGATTCTTGATGTTCGCTTTTCTTTCAGGTGGTAGCGGTCGCGCACCAAAATGAACCAGCACGAAGCGAGATTTGTCATGAATGTCATGAAAGATTTTGCCGACTTTTTTCACTTCCTGTCCCCAACACTGGTGACTGGTGGGGATCTGGGGGTGCGATAGGCTGTCTCCAGATCTCATTGTTTTGGGGCCGGTCCGAGCGACCGGCCCTTGTGCTGCTCACTGGGGAAGTTCAACCGCAGATGGACACGGGAGACTTCGGCAAATACCAATCGGAGTAGCTGCTTCCGCGGGGCACCCTTGTCCCATATTTCTCACGTCGGCGTCATTTGTTACACCGGAAGTTCACCACGTCGCAGTCCTGCATCACGTAGGCCTTCTGTTCAAGCCGTTGCTTCCCAGCCCGTTTGGCACCAGTCTCACCGCCGTTCACCACGAAGTCGTCCCAGCCGATGACTTCGGCTCTTATGAAGCCCTTCTGGATGTCGCTGTGGATCGAGCCCGCGGCTTCCCACGCAGTAAGACCCTTGCGTATGATCCATGATCGATTCTCCTTGCCGCCGACCGTGAGGAAGAACATGTAGCCTGCCTCGTGCACGCACCGCAGGAGGAGAGTATCAGGCTCAGTGAGATCTTCACCGGCAGCGACTGTGATGGGCTTGCAGGTGAGGAGCGCGTGCGCAGAGATCGTTGTCCGCTCGTCTTCGGAGAGCGTCACGTCGGAAGCCAGATGGTCGCTTTCGAGCGCCACCTTGAGTTTCTGCAGCACGGCACGTTCGGCTTCCGAGGGATTTCGCCCGAGGCGCGTCTCGACAAACTCAAGGTCTATTAGGATCAGTTCGAGGCGGCCGTCTTGAGAGACGAGGATGGCATCGGCATCCACCAGACCGGATTGATCCACCACGTCCGCCTGTGCGTAAACCAGTTTGTCCGCTTTGACGAGGCGGTTGGCCTCCTCCAGGCGCGGTTCCTTCAGGTTGTGTTTGCCCACCTTGAGGCCTGGAATTCCAACGAGCGCGATTTTCATGCGGTTTCCGGATGTTGGAAAGGCGGTGTGGTCGTGGAAAGGAAAAACGAAGAGACTACGTTGCTCCCCGGCCCCAACAATGGTGACTGGTGGGGATCTGGGGGTGCGATACGCTTTGGGCTAGGTGAGGAGTGGGGCCTTCACGATTGCAAATTGTCGGGACCGACACGTTCTCGTTCGTGAAACGCGGACAGCCTGGAGTGTGCCCCAACACTGGTGACTGGTGGGGATCGGGGAGCCGTTCCCGCCTCAGTAAGTCTGGCGTCCGAAGCAACAAAAAGCCCTGACCCTCAAAGAGTCAGGGGTGAGTGATTGTCAGCAGTTTGCCGCCTTGAGGCTAGCTCTGCTTTTTGGCAGGGCAACAATCTAAGGTAAGGTTTGCCCCTGAAATACATGCTTTTCACTACCGGAAACCGAAAACTGGCCACTGCCCACTGGCCACTGACCACTCTCCTTCTAACCGCAGCAGGAGCACAGTTCTCCGGCGGTCAGGGTGGAATAGCCTTCCTTGACGAGAACGACGCTGATGAGCAGGCCGGTGATGGGGTCGGCCTGCCACAGGCCGAAGAGGTAGTTCAGTCCCAGGCCCAGGAACAGGGCCACGGAGAGGAAGAAGCAGGCCAGGGTCTGGCGGGCGTCCGCCAGCAGGCTGCGGCTGTGCAGGGACCGGCTGACCCGGCGTTTGTAGAAGAACAGGGTGGGCATGAGGAGGATGGAAACAGCGGCGATGATGATCCCCGGCAGGCTGGGCTGGGGAATCTCCTGGAAGTACAGTTTGCTCAGGGATTCGAAGGCGACATAGGCCGCCAGGATCAAAAAGGTCCAGCCCACCAGCTTGATGGCCCGTTTTTCTTTGCGGGCCTCCAGCTCCGGGGTCAGGTCGGGATGGGGGTAAAATCGCCAGATCATGATGGCCCCGGACAGAGATTCCACCAGGCTGTCCAGGCCGAAGCCGGTGAGGGCGACGCTGCCGGCCAGGTACCCGGCCACCAGGGATGCCCCGGCTTCCAGGATATTGTAGCCCAGGGTCAGATAGGAAAGGAACAGGGCCTGGGAGCGGAGCTGGGACGGGGCCGGACCGGCCGCCGGGCCTCCGGGTCATTGGGAGCTTGGCGTCGAGACTCCCGGGCTGGGTTTGACGTTTAGCTCAGCCATAATGCGTCAGGGGATGAGACCCTGCACCTCCTGGGCGTCAAAGGCAGGCCACTCACTCTTCATCGAAGCGCTCATCAAAGACCTTCATGGCGCAAAAGCGGCCGCACATGGTGCATTGATCATCCCGAGCCTGGCTCAGGTCCCGGTAAATTTTAGCCTTTTCCGGATTGATGGAAAGGGCGATCTGGGTCTCCCAATCCAGGTTGCGGCGGGCCTGGGAGATCTTCAGGTCCCAGTCCGCGGCGCCAGGAAGGCCTTTGGCCAGGTCCGCGGCGTGGGCGGCGATGCGGGAGGCGATGACGCCGTCGATGACATCCTGGACTTCCGGCAGTTTCAGGTGTTCCGCCGGGGTGACGTAACACAGGAACGAGGCCCCCAGGCTGGCGGCCAGGGTGCCGCCGATGGCCCCGGCAATGTGATCGTAGCCCGATGCCACATCCGTCACCAGGGGGCCCAGCACGTAAAACGGCGCCCCATGGCAGTATTTCTGCTGCAGCTGAATATTTTTCTTGATCAGGTGAAAAGGCACGTGTCCCGGGCCTTCGATGATCACCTGCACCCCCGCGGCCCAGGCCCGGGTGGTCAGCTCTCCCAGGACCTTGAGTTCCTGAAACTGGGCCTTGTCGTTGGCGTCGGCCTGGCACCCGGGGCGCAACCCATCCCCCAGGCTCAGGGTCACGTCATAGGTCCGGGCGATCTCCAGGAGTTCGTCAAAATGTTCGTACAGGGGGTTTTCCTGCTGGAAGCGGCGCATCCAGGC
>JALOTU010000175.1 GCA_025457725.1 Verrucomicrobiota bacterium | reverse complement strand
TCCCGGGTTGCCCGGGGTTTCCGCCATCCTGTTCGACGAGTTTCACGAGCGTCATCTCTACGGCGACATCACCCTGGCGAGGGCGCTCGACATCCAGGAGGGCGCCAGGCCGGATCTCCGGCTGGTGGTCATGTCGGCCACGCTGGATTCGGCGCTGATCGGCCGCTACCTCTCCGGGCAACGCGCCGCCGCGCGGCCCGAACTTGAGTGCGTGACCCTGGCCTCGGCGGGGCGCACCCATCCGGTTCATGTTCACTATAGCGACACGCCCTCCTACGACAATCGCGAGCCCGTCTGGGAGCAGGCCGCCCGCGCGTTTGCACGGTATGTTGGGGAGGGCGGCGAAGGCGATGTGCTGGTGTTCATGCCGGGGGCGTTCGAGATCGCCCGCACCATTGAAGCCATCCGGCACCAACCCGAGGCCAGGGGATTTATCTGCCTGCCCTTGCACGGAGAGCTGAGTCCACGCGACCAGGACGCCGCCGTGGCGCGTCATCCCCGGCGCAAGGTGGTGGTGGCGACCAATGTGGCCGAGACCTCGCTCACCATCGACGGGGTGCGGTTGGTGATTGATTCCGGGCTGGCCCGCATCCCGCGGTTTGATCCGTATCGCGGGATCAACACCCTGCTCATCGACAAGATTTCCCAGGCCAATGCGGATCAGCGCATGGGACGGGCGGGTCGCACCGCGCCGGGCGAATGCCATCGTCTGTGGACCGAGGCCGAGCAGCGTGACCGGGTGTTGCAGGAGAAGCCCGAGGTGCAGCGACTGGACCTTGCCGAGGTGGTGCTCACGCTCAAGGCCGCCGGGGTGGAGGATCTGCACGGCTTTCGCTGGCTGGAACATCCGGGCGACCAGCGCCTCGCACACGCCGAGGAACTGCTGGTGGACCTGGGAGCGCTGGGCAGCGCGGAACGCGGAGTGCGGAGCGAGGAACAGGTGGCGTCGGATGATTCCGCGTTTCGCGCTCCGCGTTCCGCGATTACGCCGTTGGGCCGCCGCATGCTGGCGTTCCCGGTGCATCCGCGCTATTCGCGCATGCTGCTGGCGGCGCAGGAGCTTGGCTGTGTTTATCGGGCGTGCCTGGTGGCGGCGCTCACGCAGGGCCGCGACCTGCTGCTGCGCAAGGTGGACAAGACCTCCAGGGATTACCGCGACGACATGCTCGGTGAAAAGGCGTCGTCGGATTTCTTCCTGCTGATGCGGGCCTGGGAGTTCGCCTTCAGGAACCACTTCGCTCCGGGCGCCTGTGGGCGCATGGGCATTCACGCGGTGACCGCCAGGCAGGTGGGGCCGTTGCTGGAACAATTCCTCCGCCTGGCCCAACGCGAGGGTTTGGATGTGGAACAGGGGGCGGCCGATGACGAGGCGTTGCAGAAGTGCATTCTGATCGGGTTCAGCGACCGGGTGGCGCGGCGGCTGGACTCCGGCACGCTGCGTTGCGAGCTGGTGCACGGACGGCGCGGGGTGTTGGCCCGCGAGAGTGCGGTGCAGGACGCCCTGGTCTTCGTGCCGGCCGAGGTGCGGGAGATCGGGCAGCACGGCGGCGACACGAACACCATTCTGTCGCTTGCCACGGAGATCAAACCGGACTGGCTACGGGAACTGTTTCCCGGCGACATGGACTGCAAGCTGAATGTGTTCTTCGACTCCTCGGCCCGGCGCGTTTACGCCGAGGAGTTGCAGACCTTTCGCGGGCTGGAGCTCGGCTCGCGCAAGATCGAGCCTCCGCCCCTCGGTCCCGCCGCCAGGATTCTGGCCGGGCAGGTCATGGACGGAAAGCTGACGCTGAAGGAATGGGACAACGGCGTGGAGCAATGGATCACGCGCCTGAACCTGCTGGCGAAGTGGTGTCCGGAATTTGAGCTGCCGCCGATCACCCTGGAGGATCGTCACGCGCTGATGGAACAGGTGTGCCACGGGGCTTTCACCTACAAGGAGATCAAGGAGCGTCCGGTGAAGGGTGTGGTGCGGGACTGGCTCAACGGCGGGCAGCGGCAGTTGCTGGACGAGCACGCCCCCGAACGCCTCAAGTTGTCCAACGGCCGCACGCCCAAGGTCATGTATTCGGATACCGAACCGCCGCACATTGCGTTGCGCATCCAGGAACTGTTCGAGGTGAAGGACACGCCGAAGATCGCGATGGGCCGGGTGCCGGTGCTTGTGCACATCCTGGCGCCGAACCATCGTCCGGTGCAGATCACGCAGGACCTGGCCGGCTTCTGGCGCGAGCATTATCCCCGGGTGAAGTCGGAGTTGCAGCGCAAGTATCCCAAGCATGAGTGGCGGTAGGGCCGTGCTTCCCACCCGGCTCATCCCGTCCCAACCGCACCCGGTTGCAATCCCGGACCCGCGGCAGCTTGAACCGGGTCAATTTGTTCGTGCAATTCCCGCCCTCCTGCTCGCATCTTGGCGTGGATGAAACCCGCGAGGATCCACGGCAAACGCACTGCTTCGCCCGAGGATCGGCTCGCCCGCCGGCTGCTGTCGATTGGGCGCGCGGCCCGCGTTCACGCCGTGTTGTGCGTGGCGGAAAGCGCGGCGATGTGCGAGCGGGTCAAGGCCGGTTCCGGCAAGCTCAGGCTCCTGGCCGCCAGCGCCTCGCGCAAGGCGTGTCGGGACCTTGCCGGGCAGGGGTTCGAGACCCTGTTGCTTCCGCTGCGGTTCATCAGCCGGTTCAAACAGGCGCAATACGCCGTGGCCATGGCGCTGCAGAAGGGCCGGGTGTCGCCGGGCGAACGACTGGTGTGCTCGGTCGGATCCAGCCAGGCGCGTGGTGAGTTCATCCTGGTGCTGGAGGTGGGCCAGGAAAGTTCCTCGCTCGCGTTGCAGGAACTGGTCAAGTCCGCGGACGACGTCAGCCTGCCCGTCATCGAAGCCGCCATTGATGTGGCCTGCGAGATTGCCCGCGCGGCCCGGCGCGGCAAACGGCTGGGCGCGATCTTTGTCCTGGGCGATTCGGCCAGCGTGCTGGACGGATCGAGGCAGCTGGTCCCCAATCCCTTCCAGAATCTGGCGTTGCAGGAGCGGTCGCTGCTGAGTCCGTCCATCCGGGATCTGCTGGTTGAGTTGGCAAAACTGGACGGGGCGTTTGTGGCGCGGCAGGACGGCGTGATCGAAACCGCCGGAGCCTTCCTGGTGGCCAGTCCGGCGGATGTCCGGGTGCCTCAGGGATTGGGCACGCGTCATTTGACCGCGGCTGCGATCACCGCCCGCACGCGCACCACCGCGGTGGTGGTTTCGGCCACCGACGGGCACATTCGTGTCTTCAAGCGGGGTGAACTGGTGATGCATGTGGATCCGGTTTCCCTTTGAGCTCCGGCTTCGCCTGCCGGTTCCAGCCGGGCAGGGCGCTGCGGCCGGGTCTTGCCCCTTTTCCGCCCATTCCGTTGGGCGGGTCAGACAATCACGCGCACGCCGCCCAGTTCGGCGAGGGAATGCGGCAGCCCTTGCCCCGGGCAGCCGATGAACATGAAATTGGGCGGGATGTGCCACTCGCGTGACAGCTGCTGGATCAGCTCCGGGCCGAACGTGCCCGGCTGCACCACAAACTCCACGTCGATGTCCGGATACGCCTCGTCGAGCAGCACGATGTCCCGGCGCAGTTTTTCGGAAACCGATGTGGTGTCGTTGGTCACATGCACCAGCTTGATCCGGTTGGTGTGCTCGTTCTGCTGGATGTAAAGCATGACGCGGTTGAGATTGGCAATGTTGTCGCCCCGGGTGAAGAAGACGATTTGCTGGGACTGGATCTGCTCGATCTTGTTGTGCACCGAGCTGACCGTCAGGGTCAGCGGGCGCACGATCGACTGGATGGCCGAGCGGATGATGGCCAGGCAGAGTTGCAGCAGGCTGACGCGGCCGAGCATGATGATCACCACCAGCAGAGCCGGCAGGAAGTACTCGAAGAACACGCGTAGATTCGAGGGATTCATGATCGCATTGCCCACCAGACCCGCGCCCACGGCGCCGATGCCCAGGAGGACCGTGGGCCAGGACGCCCGGGACGGTCGCGGCAGGGCGGCGCGCCGGACCTTGAGCAGCACGTTGCCAACCCCAAAAAGAATCATCACCGAGAGAAAGGAGATGGTATAGACGCCCGCCAGTGAAGTGAGCCGTCCCCGGGTGATCCACAGCACGGACACCGTGAGCAGCAGGAAGGCGAGGAGAATCCGGTGGGTGGTGCCGCGGCGGTTGGTTGTCAACAGCAACTGGGGCAGGCACCGATCGAGGGTCATGCGTCGGACCAAACCGTTCACGCCCACGAAACTGGTCAGCACCGCGCCGCTCAGCACCAGGGCTGCGTTCACGGAAATCAGGTTGGCCAGCCAGGGTCCGCCCGCTTGGGTTCCGATTTCCGCCAGGAGCGCCTCCTCGTGATGGGTGATTTCGCCCAGTGGGAGCACGGCCAGGGCCAGCATGGCCATCGCCGGATTGAGGATGGTGACGGCGGCCCACATGTTGCGCAGGGTCTTGGGAAACACCCCCTCGGCCTGTTCCTCGACGAAATTGGCGGAGCTTTCAAACCCGGAGATTCCCAGCATGGCGGCGCAAAAACCGAAGAAGATGGCGGGACCGACGCCTTGCGCATCCGGAGTCGCGAGATTGGCCCACAACAATGCGGGGCCGTGCAGGAGCACGTGTCCCGTCCCGAGCACCAGCAGCAGCGCCAGCGTGCCCAGGTGGAAGACGAAGATCCCGATAGCCACCACGGCCGATTCGGCGATGCCCCAGATGGTCAATCCGGCAAACAGGGCAAGCAGCACCACGGTGGCGGGCAGGACGGGGATCCAGGGCAGGGAGGCATGAACGTAATGGATGGCCTCGTTGGCGGAGATGACGGCCGTGGCCATGTAGGACAGGACGGTCAGGCAGGCGGCCACGGAAGCGCGGTATTTGCTGGTGGTGTTGAGCAGCGCGTTGTAGGCGCCACCGTTGAGGGGCAGGGCCCCGACCACCTCGGCATAAATGGACCGGTAAAGATACAGCACCCCGCCCACCAGCAGCAGCGCCAGCGGACCCCAGCGGCCGCCGTACATCAGGGCCAGTGCCGACACGTACAGGCAGGAGGAGGTGATGTCGTTGCCGCAGATGGCGGTGGCGGCGAGCTGTCCCAGCTTGTTTTTGGGGCCGCTCGTCAAGGAGGACTCTTTCATGGCAATCGTCAATCCACGTTCAGCAGGACTCAACGCGGCATCCGACCCGTCAACCCGCCCGGGGCTTAACTGAGACACAATGCTTGTGAGACTGTCCATCAGGTCAAGCTGGATTTGTTGCCGTGGAGGACGGGCTGCATGGTCGGCCGGAGATCCCTGCGTCCCGGGAAGATCGCGCCGCCCACAAAGACTGGAGCGCGGTCCGGCCTCCAAACGCATTCCGGGTGGTGAGCCGTGGCTCACCACCCGGACCCCAATTGTGAACAACCGCTCCTTGACGTTTGGTTGGTCTATTTTGAAACCGGCGCGACTATTTGGTCTTGGGTGTGCGATTAGCGACCGTCATGCCGCGGGGTCGGGTTGTTGGAGGGCAGGGAGTTGCGGGCTTGGGGTCGGTGCCTTTGGGTTATCCGTTGATCAGGATCTGATAACCGCCTGACCCACGGCTGCCGGCGGCAGGGCCAGATGAAGTGTGGCCGATCAATCGGGTGGGGCGCCGCTGCGTCGGCGCGTGACTGCGCGGCTGCGCGGCCCCACCGAAAGGAAATTGTGGCCACAGTCTTGGTCATGGCGCCTGCCTAC
>JALOTU010000174.1 GCA_025457725.1 Verrucomicrobiota bacterium | reverse complement strand
GTGGAGCCAATCACCGCCCGTAATGACGGGAGTCTCAGCCCGTGGAGACGCTTGCAACATCAGCGCACCTCGATCAGGTGCTGTCCCTCTTGAATCTCAGAGATAATGGACGGCAGCAGCGGGGCGATCCATGCGAGTAAAGTGCCGCGGATGCAGTTGCCGATTCTGAGCCAAACGACCACAGGACTGTGTCGGCTTTGTCGGAAACAATGGGGTCGAACAATCGGAACGACAATGGGGGTCTAAAAAGTTGACAAGTCATTTCCTGAGTTCCGAAACAAAGCGCTGGCGCTCCGGATCATCGCCCATCGCCTGCCCGAATCGCTTCACCGCCTGCGCGGCCGCCTGATCCTTCAAGCCCACCTGCCGCACCACCTCCGCCAGCCCCATCCTTCCGTATCGCACCGCCACATGATTGTGCATCAGCACAAAGGCGTGAATCTCCAATCCGTAGCGCTCAGGCAACTCCGCCACGGCGCCCAGAAACCTTCCCCGATCCGCGTCGTCCAGAAACAACGCTCTCCCCACTGTGCCCGCGATTCATCACGCGATACCAAGCGCCCGCAATCTCAATCCTCAACGGTCTGGCCATGCGTCCGGATGGCAACACCCCCATACTCCCTTTGTCCACTCTTCAGATGGGACCCCATTGCCTTATTCCTCCCGGTAGAGGCACAGTGAGATGGCGGAATGAGGCGGAACTCTTCGCGCTGGGTGGAGTCGCGTCGCGTCCGGCGGCGCAAACGTGCGGTTGCAAAAGTCCGATTCCGTCCGCGGAAAGTGGTCGGAGCCGTCGCCTGCGGCCTCTCCGGATATGACGCGAAGAACTGTTGTCCGGGTCAGGGGGCGGCCAGGCGGAAGAAGTGGGCCGCGCCGACCACTGGCACGGCGACCGTCCAGTTGCCGCCCTGATTGACCGGGCTGTTCGTCACCGGCGACCACACCACCGGTGGGGCGAGGCTGGTGGAGCTGTAGAGGTTGAAAGCGGTGGCGGATGCAGGCCAGGCGATTTGAAGGTTTGAACCGGATAGTACGCTGCTCAACAGGGGCGGCGTCAGAAGCGGTGCCTGCAGGATCTCGACTCCGCTGACTTTGGCACTGTCCACCAGGCTGATAAACTGGATAATGATCTGTCCGCTGCCATTTGCGATCGTGTCGAACTCACGGATGATCGCCCGGTTCTTTGCACCCGCGGCGGCGAAGACATCGAAGTTGTTGAGCACGGTCGCACCGTTGATGGAAACATTGAATCGCCGCTGACCAGCGCCACTCCAGTAGGTCTCGGCAAAGTGCAATCTCACCCGATAGGCGGCACCCGCGCTCAAGCCCGGCAACATATAGGTCATGTTCCCATAACGCTCGGACTGATAGACGCTTTCCGGCGCGGGATTGGTGAGACCCGCCCTGTCAATGGAGGCGGAGGTTGAAGCCGCGATGCCGCCTGCGAAGTTTGCATCCGCAGTGAACGGCGCCGCGGTGGATCCCCCGGCGTTTCGGGCGAGGGACACCGTCCACGGAATGGCGGCTACCTCTGCGGAGTTGCCGCTCTCCGTGGTACCGCTCATCGCGGAGACCACATAGTAATAGGACTCGCCCACCGTCAAACCGGTATCGACAACGCTCGCCTCGGTCAGGTTGGTGGCGACGGGCGCGTAGGGCCCTCCGCTGATCGAGGATCGCTTCAGGTTGTAAGTGGTGTAGGTTCCCCCGGCATCCCAGAAGAGCGTGACCTGCTCCCCGCCCGCCTCGGCTCGCAACCCGGTCGGGGTCGGCGGCACGGGCGGTGCCACCACCTGGTCGATCAGCCATTCCTGGTTGGGGCCGCCGACGTAATCCCACTGCTGCACGTTGGCGCCGTTCGCGGCGGAGACGTCCGCCACGTCCAGCACCCGGCCCGTCTCCCGACTGACGATCCTGCAATAGCCGCCGCCCACCGGCTGCAGCCACCAATCCTGGGCCGGAGTTCCATTCGCGGTCCACTGCTGCACGTTGGCGCCATTGGCCCAGGAGGCGGCGGCCACGTCGCAGGCCTTGCCGCTGTGGCGGGAGATCATTCGATAGGAACCGTCGCCCGCGGGTTCAAATCGCCACTGCTGACTCATCTGGGTGCTGTACCACTCCCACTGATGCAGGTTGGCGCCGTCCGCCGTGGATGGCCCGTCAATGTCGAGCACCTTGCCGGAGTTCCGATTCACCAGCCGATACCAGGCCAGGGGATGCACCGAGTACTGAGGCTGCCCCGTGTAGGCGTAGGCGCGCACATGATCGATCTGCATGGTCTCGCTCGTGAACGTCGGCGTGCCCCCCCAGCCGCCCACGGCCACGTTGAGCATCAGGTGAAACCGTTGATCGAACGGCCACTTTCCATAACCCTGACCCTCGTTGCGGAAGGAAAAAAAACGGCTGCCGTCTATCGAGACGTCCAGCCGGTTGGGATACCATTCGATGATGTAGTTGTGCCAGTTCCAGTAATCGACGCCGTACTGGAACCCCGACTTCGCCGTGCCGATCTGGAAGTTGTAATCCTTGGTGTGAATGGAGGCCTGCACGGACTCGCCGTGCGTGCTCACGTGTTCCATCAAGTCGATCTCGCCGCTGTCCGGCCAGCCACCGTAGACCCAGTCCGTGGGCAGCATCCAGATGGCCGGCCAGGTTCCCGACGCACCAGTGAAGCGGGCGCGGACCTCCACCCGGCCGTAAGTCCAGTCGCCCTGTCCCTGGGAATGCAGGCGGGCGGAGGTGTACGCGTTGCCGCCATAATTTTCCTGAAGCGCGTTGATCACCAGCATGCCGTTCTCCACCCGTGCGTTGTTGGTCCGCGAGGTGTAGTGCTGCAGCTCGTTGTTTCCCCAACCGCCGCCACCGGTCTCGAAACCCCACTTGGCGGGATCCGGCGAACCGGAATAATTGAACTCATCCGACCAGACAGGATCCGACGTGAACTGGGCCGGACTGGTCAACGTCATCGCGATGACCGTCAGCAGTGCGACCGCCGCCCAGCGCGTGTCAGCACAACATTTCAAGCCAAAACGCTTCCACAAAGATGCGCAGGATGGGAGAATGGGACCTGGTGGCGACATGGGCTAATCAATGGTTCGACGGATCAGACAGACCGAATCCAAATGCGTAATTAATTTTATTACAGACCGGCGCAAGAGTCAACGCTGTGCTCCAGCATGTCAGCCCGTCCTGTAACAAGCCAGTCGCCCCGGCCTATTGCCGATGAAGGTAGCGAGCCACCGCCTCGATCCGGTTCTTGACGTGCAGCTTCCTGCAGACACACTTCATGTAGCTTCTCACGGTTTCCGCGCTAATGCCCATGTGGTCTGCAATTTCCTTGTAGAGATACCCGGACGCGAGCAGATCGAGCACTTCCCGCTCGCGGGGAGCAAGATTGTCCGCCCCGGCCGCCGCTGGATCGAACTGGCGGAACCTTCTCACCACCTTGCGGGCAATATCGGTGGATAGGGGTGCCCCCCCCTGATAGACGTCCTCGATTGCGGCCAACAGAGTCTTCGCGGGGCTGGACTTCACCAAATAACCGTCGGCCCCCGCCTGAAGCGCCTCAAAGATCCGCTCGCTGTCCTCATAGACGGTCAGCATGATTACATAAGTGCCTGGAAGGTCGTGCCTCAGGCGGGCGACACACTCAATCCCTGACATTCCCGGCAGCCGGATATCCATGAGGATCACATCGGGCCGCACTCGAAGGAGATCCGCCATGGCTTCCTCCGCAGAAGGGTAGGAGCCGACGCAGGAGACTCCAGCCGAGGATCTGAGAATCCTCTCCAACTGCTTTCGCAAGCCGAGGTCATCCTCAACCAAGGCCACCCGCTTTGAGGGTTGGGAAGCTGGATGGGGTTCTGTCATGGCTTGGCCCACTGTGAATTCACTTTGACGCCTTCGGCCTCTCCGAGCAAGCCGTCCAGCGCCGGAGATTCCAGCCGTATCAGAGTTCCCTGGCCAGGCTGGCTCTGCACCCAGTAGCGCCCTCCACAGGCCCTCATTCGGTGTTGCATATTGGTGAGGCCGCTGCCGAGCCTCGGTTGGGACAGATCGAACCCCTTCCCATTGTCCTGAAGCTCAATCGCCAGCACACGGTCCGCATAGCCGATGCCGACCCGCACCTGGGTGGCGCTGGCGTGTTTGATCACATTGTGAACGGCCTCCTTGACGGTCATCACGATGTCATGCCGCAGCTTGCTCGGGACCTGGATGTCGCGGGGCAGCTCAGGAGCTGTCAGCCGACACCTCAAATCGGCTTGCGAACACATGCGACTGACCATCTGGCACAGATAGGCCACCAAGGAATCCAGATTGTCATTCTGCGGGTCGACCGACCAGACGGTTTCGTAGAGCGCCCGTACCATGTCCTGGCTCAATTCTGACACCCGGGCAAGGTCGGCGCGGAGCTCATCGGAGAGGCCCGCCTTTTCCTGCGCCGTCGAGCTTAGCAGTGAAATCTCGGTCACTCTGGCACCGAGATCATCATGGATATCCTGCGCGATGCGAACGCGCTCCTGTTCGATAAGGCGTTCACGCTCTGCCAGCTTGAGCCTGCCCGTGACTCTCCGCCACTCCCTCAAGCGCCAACCTGCCAGCACAACCGCCGCGCCCACAAAGGGCACACTGGCCCAAACCCACGGTCTCGCCCACAAGGCGGTCCGCACCTGTATCGGAATGGAAGCTTCGACCCCGGTCGGCGCCCCCATCACCGTGAACCCACCCATGCGAAACTGGTAGAGCCCTGCGGGTAAGGAGGGAATGTCCGCCTGCATTGAATCACCGCGACTGATGCTATAGGCTTCCTCCCACTCCACCAGAAGCGCCTCGCCCGGCAACACCGGCCAACCCTTTGATCTGAGCATGGCCCAATCCGCATGACCATCAATGTTATCATCCACGAGCGCGAGCCCCACTTCCCCCTCGTCGCCATACGGAATGACATGAGCGTCAGTTACATGCAGCCCCCCCCGGTTCCAGCCTTCAGGCGGGCTCTGCTCCTCTGGTCCCTCCACTTTGGATCGAACCGCCGAGGGGATCATTCGGGTCCGGGTGGTCGCAACGTTCGGCATCGAGAAGAACAGATTGCGCATCACATACGCGCCAACGGTCTCAGGAGGGCCCGCGGAGGATATCATCATTCGCACTCGATTGACGCCCGGAGGAACAACAACTGTTTCCCGTCGCGCCACAAAAGCGGAATCTTGAAAGCGAGTCGTCCAACCCGGTGTCTGCCCGGACACGTGGAAAGTGGTCTCGCTGAGGACGTCCGTGGTCTCATCCGAAAACCGCAGCACCGCTCGCATGCCTCTCGCATTGGTGTCCCGCCAACCCTTGAGGAGCCCTCCCAACTGCCACTTGAACCGAACTGGTGCCTCACCTGTCTGAGAAGAGGGTGCGAAAGTGATGTGCAGATCCTGCGCTTGTGCTGGCAGATCAAAAAACCCTGCTGCATCCGGAAAAGCCGGTCGACCATTCACCTCGACCGACCGCACCTCAAACGGAGGCTGGACCATGATCTCGTCTGACGACTCAGCCATGGCCATCACGCAACCCAGGCCAACCAACACCGTGCCCACGCCTGTAACACAGATCACCAGCGTCCGCACTCTCCCAAGACTTTCGCACCGGCAGCGGACAGCGTGCTCTGAGCAATCGCACATCAACACGTTACAGAACCTGTATGCGGGCAGACGTTACCACGGTGGACGCTTGAGGCACACGAGGTTCAATCAAATCTGCTCTGCGCAGCCCAGTTGCTCAAGCTCTTTCGAGCAGATATCGGTCGTGCATCCGATAGATCCCAAAGGAGGCGATGGCCAAGCTCATCAGCAACGCAACACCTCCAAGGACAATGAACCGCCTGAAGCCAGCTTCGCAGCGAGGTGCTGATGACTCGGGCCGAATCCATGAACGACAAGTCGCAGGTTTGCTGTGAGGCAACGCTCAACCCGCTGCGATCGAACCGAGCCGGGCGGTTCGGCACGCTGTTTGGGCTCGGTTGATCCGCGACGGGGGGA
>JALOTU010000173.1 GCA_025457725.1 Verrucomicrobiota bacterium | reverse complement strand
CCGCCACGTCGACAATTTTCGACCGGCGCCCGGCAAGCAGGTCATCGACATAGTCCGCCGCCCGATGGAACTTCTGCGTTCCCAGCACCAGGTCCACATCCGGCAGACGGTCCACCAGTTCCTGTCCGCGGCTCTGCGCCATGCACCCCATGAATCCGAGCACCACCTCCGGACGGCTGCGGCGCAGGTCGCCGGCCATGGCCTGCATCTTGCCCAGGGCGGTCTGCTCGGCGTTGTCCCGCACGCTGCAGGTGTTCAGCAGGACGACGTCGGCAAGGTGCTCCGAGGCCGCCAGTGTGTAGCCCTTGGCCACAAGCTGGGCGGCGACAGCCTCGCTGTCCCGCTCGTTCATCTGGCATCCGTAGGTCTTGATATAAACGCTGGGCATGCTGTGTCTGCAGGGAGTCTTAAGCTAAAACGGCGTCCCCGCCTTGAAAAGGTCGAATCCGCGGCAGGCCCGGATCGGGTCCGGGTTTTTTTTGGCAATAAAGGGTTGGCACAGGGAACAAACTTGGGCTTAATTACGGGGCGGTTACAAGACCGTGAATTATGAACAACGACTAAAAAGAAGGAGAGTTCTTAACCATGGACCTACATCATCCAATCGTCAGGGAATTCCCTCAACACCGGGAAACCATCAAACACCTCAAGGGCACCGACGACAAGTTCCGCAAGTCGTTTGATGAATATCACTCGGTGGACGACGCGATTTACCGCATCGAGGAGGAAATTGATTTCGCGACCGACCAGGAAATTGAAGATCTCAAGCTCAAGCGGGCGCGCCTGAAGGATTGGTTATACCATGCCATGACCCATGCGGAAGTGCCCCATGCGTGCGGATGCGGCTGCCAGACTGCCTCTCCCGCTTAATCGCCCACAACAAACGACCCGCTTTCAATAAACGGTTCCGGAATCGGAACGGTCAGGGGGAGGATTTATTCGGATCCTCCCCTGTTTCATTTTCCTCCCGCCGGTCGGCGCTGACCCGGAAGAACAACCGGGCATAAATATAAGCCGCCGTCTCACTCATCACACTGCGCACCCCCTGGCTGTACGCCCACCACCGGTTCGGGTCGTAACCTTCGTCCACCACCGAAATCACACCGATCTCGGCCGCGTCTCCGAAGGCTTCCTGGTACATGAGGCGGGTGCGACGCGCGTGCGTGCCGGTCGTGACCACATTCAAAGCCCTCGGAATCCCTCCGCGGGCCTCCAGCCATTTCCGCAGCGCCAGCGCCGAGGCATAGGTCCGATCCCGCCGCACGTCGGGGGAGGGAACCGCCTGGACCTGATGGTCGGGCACCCCAAATTGATTTACAACAGCCGCACCCAGAGCCGCGTAATTCTTGTATTCCGACAACGGGGCGCCCCGCTCAATCGACCCCCCTGTCACATAGAGCCTGCTGTAGCCGCCTCGCGCGAACTCCTGAGCGGCCGCCTCCACCGCGTAGTCGGCCACCCAGCCCTCCACCACCAGAACATCCGCCCGCACCGGCGCGTTGACAGCCAGAAAGGGGTGGATGCCCGACATCAGCAACACCGCCGCCGTTAAAACCAACAACCCGACCACCACCCAACCTCGCCGGGTCAGTCCCCAGCGCCGGGCTTGCCGGATCAACCCCTTGCATTTGGTTGCTTCGATCTCGCTCACAGCAGCTCGGAAGGACGCGGCCAACAGGCCCCAGTCAGCGCCAACGGGCACCCAGGAACAGGCCCACACCCGCCGCGGCAGCCGACGGCACATAGCCGGTCACAAATACCTTTAACGCCTCCGCCTGCCCTTTGAGCCACGCGAAACTGTCCGAGAGATGGGATTCCACGCTGCTCCAATCAAGCTCGATCCAACCGGCTTTGCGCATGAAGAAGATGGCTCCAAACGCCAGCGCCGAAAGGATCAGGGTGACTTTGACGAACCGCCGAAGCCCATATCCCAGAAAGAACCCGGCAATATAACTGAGCCCGAACCGGAACAGGGCGGGCGACCCCTGCGCACTGTAAACCGAGGATGCCACCGCCCCACCCGAGGCCTCGGCCAGCGTGGCCTGGCCCGACATGGGCGCCGGGGGTGGGGTCTCCTGAGGAACCGCTACCCAAAGCACCAGCCCCAACAGGGTCAGACCGGCAGCCACCCACAAGGTCTTCGCCTGCCACGGAGGATTTCCCTCCCGCCCAGTGCTCGATTTGTCGCCTGACACGCCCTGCTGTGTAACTGTCCCGGCGCAAAACACAAGCCTGCCGTGCCACCCGCCCCGACCCGACCCCATCCAGGGACTTGAACAATCGCAGCACCCCCCGCATCACAATCGGCGCATCAAACTCCTCCTCCACCGAACTCCACCGCCCGCACCAACCGCAAATGACCGTAATGGTAGCGACCTCCGAGCGCTTGAAACACCGGCGACAGCGCACCGCCTTGGTGCGCCTTCAACGCTGTGGCAATCTCCTCCCACGACCGGGCATCCAGCAACTCGCGCACGTCCAGCTCCTCACCGGCGAGCAACCCGGCTTCCAGGTGGCTAAAAACGGTCGCTTCCTTCACCCCGCGAATCTTCGCAATGGCCTCCACGCTTTTGCCCTGCCGGAAGAAATGCAACGTCTCCATTACCGTGTCCGTGAGGGTCGAACGCGCCGGTGGCCCGGGTTCGCTGAACGAAGCAGCAGGGAAGCTCTGGCGGGGATGGATCTTCAGATGCGCGGCGATCTCGGCCAGGAACAGGGTCCCGAACTCACGACGTTTCTTCTCCCCCACACCGCTGATGCCCGAAAACTCCGCCTCCGTCAGCGGATAAGCCCGGGCCATCTGCCGCAACGCCACATCACCGAGGATGATGTAGGACGGCACCGAGCGTTCATCAGCCAGTTGCTTGCGCAACGTGCGGAGCTTGTCGAACAGCAATTCGTCACAGGCAATCTCACCGGCACGATATTTCGCCGGCACCGGCGCGGCCACAGGGCGCGTGAGCGTGACCGGCTGCTTGGAGCGCAGGAGTTCCCGGCCGGCGTCGGTCAGCTCGGCAATGTTGAATCGACTGGCGTCCTGCAACAGGAAACCCAACCGCACCAGCTCCCGCCCGATGGCCGCCCACTCCGCCCGGCTGTGCTCCCGGCCAATCCCGTAGGTGGACAGCTCCTGGTGGCCCCACCGGCGAACCCGCTCCGTGTCCGCGCCGCACAACACCTCCACGACATGCTGCAGGCCCACCCCGAATCCACTCCGCTCGCGAATGCGATAAACGCAGGACAGAAACTTCTGCGCGGCGATGGTGCCATCCCAGGTGTCGCGGGGCGCGAGGCAGTTGTCGCAACCACCGCAGTTGATGTCATGCCCGCGCTCCGTCCCCGGCTCCTTCCGGTCCTCCGGGAACGCTTCCCCAAAATAGCCCAGCAGAAAGGCCCGGCGGCAGGTGGCCCCCTCGGCATAGTGCACAACCTGCTCCAACTGCTCCCGGGCTATCTCACGCTCCCTGGGATCATGCTTCTCATCAATGAACCGCCCGTACTTCACGCGGTCGCCCGGACTGAACAGCAACAGGCACTCGCTGGGCAACCCATCGCGGCCCGCGCGGCCGGTCTCTTGATAGTATCCTTCGATGTTCTTGGGCAGATCATGATGAATCACAAACCGCACGTTGGGCTTGTTGATGCCCATGCCGAACGCAATGGTGGCGCAGATCACCCGCAGTTCGTCGCGCAGAAACGCCTCCTGATTCCCGGACCGTTCCCGCGGCGTCAACCCGGCGTGGTAGGGCGCGGAGGCAATTCCATCCGCCGACAACTTCGCCGCCAGCGCTTCGGTGGTCTTGCGGGCCTGGCAATAAATGATCCCGCTCTCCCGGGGCCGGGCACGAAGGAAATCCAGCACCTGCCGATACGCACCCGCCTTGCCCGAAACGCGGTAAATCAGGTTGGGACGATTGAAACTGGCCACGTAGCAGGCGGGATCCCGCAGGTGCAACTGCTCGAGAATGTCGCCCCGCACGCGCTCCGTGGCGGTGGCGGTCAGCGCCATGACAGGCACCTTTGGGAACAAGGCCCGCAACGAGGCAATCTGGCGGTATTCAGGACGGAAATCGTGCCCCCACTCGCTGATGCAATGCGCCTCGTCAATGGCAAACAGATTCACACCCCAGCCCTTCAGATCATCCAGAAAACCGGGCAACAACAGACGTTCCGGCGCGACATACAGCAGGCGAAACTCGCCGTTGTGCAGCCCGCGCAACCGGGGACGCGACTCGCCGGCCGCCAGCGAGGAATTCAGGAACGTCGCCGGCACACCCGCCGCCTGCAACGCATCCACCTGATCCTTCATCAGGGCGATCAGCGGCGACACCACCACCGTGAGTCCCTCCCGCGCCAGCGCCGGAAGCTGAAAGCAAAGCGACTTGCCGCCACCCGTCGGCAGCACGGCAAAAACATCCCTGCCCGCCAGCGTGTCCGCAATGATCTCCTCCTGCAACGGCCGGAAGGCGGTGAAACCGAAGTATTGTTTGAGCAACGAATGAAGTCCCCTGGATCCCGAGTTCATGACCCCCAAGGGATACCGCAAACCGGACGGCCTGTGAAACCGAAAAAAAACCGCGCCTGCGGTACACCCGGCTCGACCGCCACATGGATGAGGAAGAGCGGTGGTTGCGGGAACGCGCCTGGCGCGGCTGTCCCAGTGCGGTTACCAGGAATCGTCCGCATGCGATGCGGTGCTGATAACATCTGCCCGGCAATTGGATGGGAATGAGGATCGCATGGGTGCTGGGGAGGGGATTGCACGGAGATCAGTCCAGTTTCTTCACCTTCAGGTTGCGGAACTCGATGCGGTAACCCTCGCCTTCCAGGCCAATGTATCCCGTGGCGCGGCCGCAATCTTCAAACCGGCAGGTCACCGCGCCGTTGACCCAAAGGGTCAGGATGCGGCCCACAGCGGTGATTTCAACGGTGTTCCATTCGCCTGCCGGTTTCACCCGGCCGTCCGCGGCCTGCTGGTTGAAGCGTTTTTTCTGGCCATCACTGCCGACGGTCTGACCGAAAAGGAAGCCACCCTTGCCGTCGCCGATCTGTGCCTGGTGCCAGATGGCGCCGTCCCCGCTGTTGCGAACGTAAATACCGCTGTTGTAGCCGCTCGTGCCCTCGATCCGCGTGTAGCGGAACTCGACGTGAAACACGGCGTCGCCGATCTCCTCGTCGAACAACAGCATGTCGTGCCCGCCGTCGCCGTCGCAGACGAGCACCTCGCTTTTCTCATCCACGTGCCACTGGTCCCGCCCCAGTTCGCCCCCGGGAGGCACGGGAACGCGACGCCAGCCCTTCAGATCGACCGGAGGCATAACATCCCGCCACCCGCCAGGTTCGCTCTCCAGCCTGCTTTGGGTTTCCGCGGCTTCGGCCGACGGCGCGGCGATGACCGGCAACGAGGCAAGCAACAGGAAACAGGCGACGACAAGTGGTTTGTTCTGCAAGCGGTGCATGGTGAATGTTGAATTCGGGACTACGGCGGGGCAAGCCATTATATCATGCGACCTATTCACAGTTCAGGAAGCGGGTGCAGGGAGATGGCCTTGGCGCCGGGAAAATCCACAGGCAGCGCGGGATCGATCTCGTGTCCGAATCATGCGTTGTGCCTTGTTCCGCAGTTGCTTGCCATTGCACCAAGGGCAGGCGAAGACCATCCTTATCGGACACCTTCAAGAAACGGGACGCTTCGTCGTACTGGACCGGGACAACATGGAGGAGATCGCCCGCGAGGCGGAACTGAAGGGAACGAAGCAGGCT
>JALOTU010000172.1 GCA_025457725.1 Verrucomicrobiota bacterium | reverse complement strand
GAAACCGCGCAGGAGAGCTTCTCGCTCAAGGGCAATCCCTCCACCGACCGCGATTGGTGGCGCACGAAATACAAGTCGACGGGCGAGGAATACAACTACACCGTGGCGCACTGGGCGATCACCGAGGGCCGCTTCCGCAAGCACGTCAAGGCCGTCAAGCCCGAGGAAACCGCCGAGCTCATCCCGCTGGACGACCTGCTGGTGCTGATCACACAGGACGACCTGAACAAGCGGCGCGTGTTTGATCGCAACCACCGCAGCTACGTCCCCAACTTCGGCGCCTACATCCAGGCCGAGGTCAACGGCAAGATGAAGCACTTTGCCGTGAGCCGGCAGATGGTGTTGTTTGCCGTGGAACGCCGCAAGGCGTGGCGCATGCTCCAGAGCAAGGCCGGGATCGTGAACAAGGATTATCTCGCGCAGAAATCCCTGCTCGCCAAACTCGACAAGCAGGAGCTCCAGCTGGCCGATGTGCAGTCCCGGGCCCGCGAGTTGTTCGAGGCCGAACTGGCCGCCGTCAAGTAACGCCGGACAAACCCCGCCGCCAATGGGGTCGGGATAGCGCCATCCGGCCCGGAGGCCGGGCGACGTCATTTCTTCTCCAGGTCAAAGAAGATCGTCGTCCGCGAGCGGGTTTTGAGGTCCTCCATCCGCATCTCCTCCAACTGCCATTCGCCGTCCACCTTCTTGAAGGCCTTGGGGGCGAATTCTTTCACCCGCTTCTGGTTGCTGTCGTAGGACTCGGCAAACACGACGCCGCCGGTGTCGATGTCCAGCCAGGACACCACCCGCGCGTATCCGTTGGCGAGGGGCTGGGGCGTGGTGCTTTCGAGCACATTGCAGGACTGGCCGCTACGCATGTCCTTCATCAAGACGCGCTGCCCGGGCCAGGACAGGAACTCGAGACCGAGGTCGCAGGCCCAGAAATCCGATCCGGCGAACTTCAGTCCAGCCAGCGTTTCCGGCGTCAACGGCGCGGCCTGATCCAAGGCGTCGGGCGCGCTGCGATAGTATCGGCTGGGCTTGCCCGGCTGATGAACAATGGTCAGCCGGTCCACGCGGTCCTCCGCCCCCGGAGCCAGGGCCTCGTAGAAGCTCAGCCAGCGATCTTCCAGGACCTGCACGGTAAAGCGGATGGGAAGCTCCACCACATCACCTCCCCGCGGCCGGATTTCCAGCGTGCCGGTATTGGTGTAATTGCAGGATGGAATCCGGGAGCGCAGTTCCGCGGTGAGTTCCCGGCCCTCACGCTCGCCACGCTCCGCATCGAGGCGCTCCCGAAGACCCTGACCCATCGCACTGGCGGCCAGCACAAGGGTGAGAAGGAAGATGCGCAGGCTCATCGCTTTTCCAGCGCCAGGGGAAGGAGCTGCGAGATGTGACGGATGAAGTGCACCTTGAGCTTCTTGCGCACCTCCGCCGGGACTTCCTGCCAATCGGGACTGTTGGTGTCCGGCAGCAGCAATTCCTTCAGACCGAAGCGCGCGGCGGCCAGGACCTTTTCCTTGACCCCGCCCACGCGCAGCACGCGGCCACGCAGGCTGACCTCGCCGGTCATGGCCAGATCCGAACGCACACGCCGGCCGGTCAGCAGCGAAGCCAGGGCGGCCGTGATGGTCACGCCCGCGCTGGGCCCATCCTTGGGAACCGCGCCGGCCGGGACATGAATATGGATGTCGAACCGGGCATGGTCCGAAGACTCGAGGCCCAAGGCGGCCCCTTGACTGCGCAGGTAGCTTAACGCCGTCTGCGCACTTTCCTTCATCACGTCACCGAGCAATCCCGTGAGCAGCAGGTTGCCCTTGCCGGGCATGCGGGTGGCCTCGATGAACACCACCTCACCCCCCACCGGCGTCCAGACCAGTCCGGTGGCAATGCCGATTTCCTTGATCTTCTCCGCCGTCTCCGAATGGAACCGGACGGGGCCGAGCAGTTCGGCGACCGAATTGGCCGAGAGGGTGAGCGGCCGGCGGACCTTGCCGTTGCCCACCAGCCTTCGTGTCACCTTGCGGGTGAGGGCGGCGATCTCGCGATCGAGTTGGCGCACGCCCGCCTCCCGGGTGTAGCCCGTGATCAGCCTGCGCAGGGCCGCATCGGGATAACGCACATCCTTGCGGCTCAGGCCGTGTTCCTCGAGCTGGCGCGGAATGAGGTGGCGTTTGGCAATCTCCAGTTTCTCCGTCTCGGTATAACTCGGCAGTTCAATGACCTCCAGCCGGTCGCGCAAGGCCGGGTGCACCGGCTCCAGCCAGTTGGCGGTGGTCAGGAACAGAACGCGGGAGAGGTCGAACGGGAGATCCAGGTAATGGTCCGTGAACGTGTTGTTCTGCTCCGGATCCAGCACCTCGAGCAGGGCCGCCGCGGGATCGCCGCGAAAATCCGCGCCGACCTTGTCCAGCTCGTCCAGGAGGATCACCGGGTTGCGGCTTTCCAGCCGGCGCAGCGTCTGGATGATCCGGCCCGGCAGCGCGCCCACGTACGTCCGGCGATGACCGCGAATCTCCGCCTCGTCGCGCATGCCCCCCAGCGCAATGCGTCCAAATTTCCGGCCCAACGCATCGGCCACGCTGCGGCCGAGGGAGGTCTTGCCCACGCCGGGCGGACCGACCAGGCAGAGGATCGGGCCCTTGAGCTGTTTGCGCCGCTTGATGACCGCGAGGAATTCCAGCAATCGTTCCTTCACCTTGGACAGGCCGAAGTGCTGTTCGTTGAGAATCCGCTCCGCCTCGTCGAGATCCAGCTTGTCCTCCGTGGCGGTTTCCCACGGAAGGGCCAGGATCCAGTCGATGTAGTTTCGGGTCAGCGAATAATCCGGAACGCCGGGCTGGATTTGCGACAACCGTTCCACCTCGTGTTCGGCCACCTTCCGGGCTTCCGCGCTCAGCTTTGCGGCCTGGACTTTTTCGCGGAGGCTGCGGATCTCGCCGGCGGCGTGGTCCCCCTCGCCCAATTCGCGCTGGATGGCCCGCATCTGTTCCCGCAGGAAAAAATCCCGCTGGGTCTTGGAGATGTTGGTGGCGACTTCCGACTGGATCTTGGAGCTCAGCACCAGGACCTGATTCTCCTGGTTCATAAGGGGAAGCAGGCGCTGCAGCCGCTGCCGGATGCTGACCGTTTCCAGAAGCGCCTGGCGATCATCGAGGGCCAGGTTCAGGTTGATGGCGGCGAGATCGGCAAACTGGCCGGGTTCCTCGGTGTTCAGGGCGGAGGCCTTGACCTGCTCGGACAGGGCCGGGGACAGTTTGATGATGTCTTGAAAGAGCGACTGGGCGTTGCGCAGCAGGGCCGTTTCCTCGACCGCATCCTCCGATATGTCCCGCAACAACTCGAACTTCGCCCGCAGGTAGGGCTTGGTGGCGGTGTAGTCCTTGATCCGCACCCGCCACAATCCCTCGACCAGCACGCGCACGGTGTTGTCGGGGAACTTGAGCATCTTCAGCACCCGCGCCGCGCAGCCGACCCCATGCATCTCCTCGGGTCCGGGATCGTCCGTGTTCGGATTGCGCTGCAGAGCCACCCCGATCAGGCGATCGCCGCCGACCACATCGTCAATGAGCTTGATGCTGCCGGCCGCCTCCACCAGCAGGGGTGCGACCATGGACGGGAAGAACACGACGTCGGACAGACCAAGGATCGGGAGCGTGTCGGGGAGGGCACGGGTGGAAAACCGGGTCTCGGCACCGTCGCGTTCCGATGGACCCAGAATGCTGATGAACTCGGTATCGGGAGAGGACGTCATTGCCAGTCACCCCTTTCTTGGTCCCTTTCCATGAGCAAGGAGCGCCTAGCGGGCCTCCCGAATGGATATCTTGCCGCTCTTGGATTTGGACACCGCGGACACCGGGACGTCGATCCGCAGAAATCCGTTGAGGTAGGAGGCCTTGGCTTTGCTCAGATCGTAGCCGGGTGGGAGCTCGAGCACGGTTTCGAAGGGCCCGTAGTTGATCTCCATGACGATGAAATTGCACGTGGCTGAACGGCACCCGTCTGGTCGGGTGCCGCAGATCCTCAGGCGGTTTCCCTCAACGTTGATCTCGAGGTTTTCGCTGCGCATCCCCGCCAGCTCCACCTTGATGACCAGCCCGTTGTCGGCGGCATACACGTCTGTATTGGGAACCCAGTGCGCCTCGGCGGCGTCATCGCGCTTGTGTGCGGTTGTAGACCGCAGGGAGAAGTGAACACCGGAACTGACTTTGCACATGGCCATCTGTTGTGGAGGCAAGCTATCCCAGCCTGCGGGTTCGTGCAAGCACCCTCATCGCATCCGGGTGATGATCTGCGGTCGCTCGCCCTTGCGGGCCCGGTAAGTGACAGAAGGCTTTGTCCCGGCAGAGGTTGACCCGGAACAGTCGCATTGCGTTCCGCAAATGCTCCGGGAGGACCGCCTTTTCAACCGGGCCCGGACAAACAGCGCGACCGTCACCACCACGATCGATAGAGCCACCAACTGTTGCCAATCCATGAGGCAACATACCGCCCCGCGAAGCAGGCGCAACAGGCGATTCTCGAGCCGGACTCAATGAACGCACGCCGATCCGCCGGCCGAAGACCGCCGCCAAACACCGCAGGTCTGGGCTTTCGGCCAGAACCCGGTATCCTCCGTCCCCGATGCGGGTGCTGATCATTCCGGACAAATTCAAAGGCACGCTTGCTGCCAGGCAGGCCGCCGCCGCCATGGGGCGCGGATGGAAACGGGTGCGTCCGCAGGACCAGCTCGACCTGCTTCCGATGAGTGATGGGGGCGACGGTTTCGGCGAGGTGATGAGCGCGCTGCTGGGCGCCAGGGAGCGATTCGTCCGCACCGTGGATGCGGCCCATCGTCCGCTCCGCGCGCGCTGGTGGTGGGAGGCGGGCAGCCGGACGGCCATCGTGGACACGGCTGGAATCATCGGTTTGGCGATGCTGCCCCCCAGGCGGTTCCATCCCTTTCAACTCGATACCACGGGCTTGGGCCGGGTCCTGGCCGCCGTGGCCCGACTCAACCCGCGCCGTTGCTTCATTGGCGTGGGCGGCAGTGCAACCAATGATGGTGGCTTTGGCCTGGCACGCGCCCTGGGATGGCGCTTTCTCACGCGGGAAGGCAGCGAGCTCGGCGAATGGCAGCACCTGGCCCACTGCAAAAAGATCCTTCCGCCGGGACAGAAACTCCGTCTCGGACGGCTGACGGTGGCATTGGATGTCGTCAATCCTCTGCTGGGAACGCGGGGTTGCACCCGGGTTTACGGGCCGCAAAAGGGACTACGACCCGAGGACTTCCCGGCTGCCGAGGCTGCTTTGCGCACATTGTCGAGGATTGCAGGTCAAGTCACCGGTACGGCCGCGGCCCTGATCCCTGGCGCGGGCGCGGCCGGGGGGCTGGGATTCGGGTTGATGACATTCCTGCGGGCGCAGCCCATGCCGGGCTTTTCAATCTTCGCGCGTGAAGCCCGGCTGGAGGCGCGCATCCGCGCCGCCGATCGGGTAATTACCGGGGAAGGAAGATTCGACCGGCAATCGCTCATGGGCAAGGGTGTGGGGGAGTTGTTGTCGCTGTGCAACCGCTGGGACGTTCCCTGCGTCGTCATTGCCGGTTCCGTCCCGGCGGGTTTCAAGCCCCGAAAATCACTGGCCGGGCTTTACGCGCTGGACCAGATCACGTCGGCCGGAAAAGCCCTGCATGAGCCTCTGGTCTGGTTGAGCGATGCGGCCGCCAGGGCGGCGGCGGGGCCCGGCTGACGGAAGAAGCTGCCCGGCCGGGATACCATCGCTGACCTTTCGCTTGCCG
>JALOTU010000171.1 GCA_025457725.1 Verrucomicrobiota bacterium | reverse complement strand
TCCTGTACAGTCCCCTGCTGGCCGGGGTCGCCCTCATCCCCCTGCCCTTCCTGGTGGGCGGCGCGTTGTGGTACACCACCACGGCCCACCGTCGTTACCGCAAGCAACGCGAGGCGGCGAGCGCCATGAACGCCCTGCTCATGGACAGCTTGCAGGGCATTCGCCAGATCAAGGCTTTCGGCCGGCAACCCCACGAGGACCACCGTTTCAGCGCCCGGGCCCACGATCTGCGGGAGGGAACACTGGTGGTCATGCGCGCCTGGGCCGCCTACGGCCCGGCCATGCAGTTTATCGGCGCGCTCGGCATCGCACTGGTCTTGTGGGTGGGCGGGGGCGAGGTGCTCAAGGGACGGCTTGACGTCGGTCAGCTCGTCGCCTTCATGCTTTACGCAGGCATGTTTTTCTATGAGCCCATCGGAAGGTTGCACGGACTCAACCAATTGGTTCAGGCCGCCCGCGCCGCGGCCGCCCGCGTGTTCGACATCCTCGATGCCGAGGAGGAACGCGGGAGCCGCCAGGCCCGACTGAAGTTGCCGGTGCGCGGCCAGGTGGACTACGAGGACGTCGGCTTCAGCTACGGCGAGGGCAAGACGGTGCTCAAGCACATCAACCTCCACGCCGCACCCGGCGAGATGATCGCCGTGGTCGGCCCCACCGGCGCCGGCAAATCCACGCTCGTCAATCTGCTGCCCGCCTTCTACGAAACCACCGATGGCGTCATCCGCATCGACGGGCAGGACACCCGCACCCTGTCGCTGGGATCGCTCCGCGACCAGATCAGCGTCGTCAGCCAGGAGGCCTTTCTCTTCAATGGCACCCTGCGCGAGAACATCTGTTACGGCAAACTGGAAGCTACCGGGGAGGAGATGATGGCGGCGGCCCGGGCCGCGAACTGCCACGACTTCATCGCCCGCCTGCCCGAAGGCTACGACTCGCACGTGGGGGAACGCGGCATCAAACTGAGTGTGGGCGAAAAGCAACGGGTCAGCATCGCCCGCGCCCTGCTGAAGAACGCGCCCCTCCTGATCCTGGACGAAGCCACCGCCAGCGTGGATACGGCCACGGAACGCCTCATCCAGGAGGCGTTGGAACGATTGATGAGCGGCCGCACGAGCTTCGTCATCGCGCACCGCCTGAGCACCATCCGCAAGGCCAGCCAGATCCTCGTCCTGTTGCGCGGCGAAATTGCCGAACGCGGCACCCACGAGGAACTGCTGGCCCGGGACGGCCTCTACGCCAAGCTCGCCCGCATCCAAAACACCACCTTCATCGAGGAAAGCTTCGAAAAACTGGCGCTGCCTTGAGCTGGACGGATGGACCTGTCGCAGCTCACTGAAAGTACTCCTTGATGGCTTCCAGGACGGTGGTGGCGGCGATGGATGCGAGGATGAGGCCCATGACCCGGCTCACGATGCTGGCGCCTTACTCGCCAATGACCTTCGAGATCCAGCCCGCTCCCAATATCAGGAGATAAGCTGCAATGGCGGGCGTGTGCTGTCTGCACCGGCTGGGGGCGTTTTCACGGGCTACTCTCCCTCCCACGCTCCAGCATCTTTCATGTACTGAACCCACTCGTTTAAATCCTGCTGCAATAAGACATCCAGTTCTGCCTGTGACTCCAACCGCTTAAAATAGTAGCAAGTCTTGCCTCGGACCCGCTTCTTGCGATCCATGCAAAGCCGATTACTCATCCCCCACCGTGATCCACCCGCTCCGACTGTCTTGCCGAGAAACCCGGCGACGCGTCGTGCCAGAGTCTCCAGACGCTCCAAGCGATTGTTCTCCGTCTCATCCAGTGTGATGGCGCGACGGGGTTGGGTGAGGCGCAGACGCAGGCGATGCACAACGGCCTCTTCCTCGGAATGATCGAGCCGGCCCGGGCGGGCTTCCTTCGTGGTTTCGATGGCGATACTGTCGACGTTCTGCAACTTGAACTTGCAGGGCTTTCCAGCTTCCACAATCGGTGAGCGGACTCGGTATTCGCCGGTCCCCGGCGTCGTATCTAGGATGATGGTTTGTCGCCCCACGGCAAGAGTGATGCCGCCGGTCCATAGGATGACTTGGGCAATTAGCAGCCCGACGCCCAAGGCGATGTGGGGTAAGGCCAGGCCACCGCGCTCTTGATAAGCCTGGTGAGCGAAGTACGCCACGGATGCCGTGAGGACCAAGCCGAATCCAACGAAGGCGATCATCCACACCCGTCGGCCGGGCACGCCGGTGAGCAATAATCGGGAATCGGTTTGCTCAAGAACACGCATGTAAAATCAGGGCGCTTTGCAGGCTGCCCAAACCAAGGTCACCGACCGCTGCCGGAAGCGGGCGCTGGCTGCGAATCGGTGCGTGTATTCAAAACGATATTCTCAACCACAAGACCATCCAGCCAGGACAGCCTTTATTTGTACGGTTTGTTTTGCGTTGAAAGTGGTGGGTTGGGCGAGGCTCGAACTCGCAACCAACGGCTTAAAAGGCCGCTGCTCTACCATTGAGCTACCAACCCGTGGAGCGCTCGCTTGGGTCGGCGAGCACTGGCTGTCCATCCAAGCCGATTCGAACACTTCGTCTGACCCAAGGCTGAAGGCCGGTCTCGTAAGGCGCCACAAGCGGCCGGAAATCTACCAAGATCTCCGGGCGAGTAAATCAAAACATCCACCCCCGCACGGCGACCCGGCAGGTATCGCCGGCTTTCCTGCCGGCAAACCGAACCCACCTACAGGCCACCCCATACCAGGGCCGGTTGAAAACCAGCGCTGCTCTCAGGCCGGTTGAAAACCAGCGCTACGCCGAGACTGGTTGAACGCTGGCGCCACCCCGAGAACACGGACTCCTTTGACGCGTTTGCCCTGTGAACCCCGATCACTCGACGGATGCAGCTCAGTTTCTGGCGGGTCGGAATCGGGTTTGGCAGCCGCTCGTTGCGGCGCCACTCGTCGCAACGCGACGAGTTCCGCCCAATTCCATCATCTTACCGTGCATCAGGCCGGACGCGTCTTCACTTGACCAGTCCGTCCTTGCGCAAAGCGCCCACGACCTCGCTGACCCACGGGTCCACCTCGGCCACACGGTCCGCGTTTTCTTTGAGAGCCGTTTCCGTCAGACACGCCCACAGTCGCTGGCCGTCGGCCAGGTCGAACAAGCTGCATTCCAGGCGGACCTTCCGGTTCTGCGACCCCCATACGGTGCTCATGTCCTGGTAGGCCAGTTCATAGTAGCCGTACCAGCCGTAGGGTCCGTAAGGCAGGCCCGGGCTGAATCCCGTGGTGACCGGCGCGTAACGTTCTTCCCCGGCCCGAACCGAACGGGTGTCAGCTTCGCTGCTGACGAGCCGCGTGATCAGGATCACCTCGGCGCCCGCCTCGCGAAGCCGCGCGGCCGCCGCCTGTCGGTCCTCCTTGATCTCCGACAGCGAAAGCAATTCATACGTGAGCACGACCGGCTGACCGGTGCGCCCCAGTTCGCGGGCCAGTCGGTTCTCGAATCCGGTCCGGACGATGCCGCGCTCCTCGACGGCGAGGATGGCGACCTTGCCCACCGGACCTCCGGTGTAGGAGGGCGACACCCAGGTATCCTTCACCTTGGTGGAAGCGCAGGAACAGAGCAGCACCGCGCAGGCGGCAAGGAACGGTCCGGTCAACCGATGGGACTTGGTCCAGAAATGATTCATGGCGGGAGGATCCTATCGTCGGGCCCAACCGGGGGCACGACATTTCACCGGAGCCCTACGGCCGTTTCCACTCCCTGACCTCCGGTTCCGGGAGGCCCTGGGCGCGGAACGCGGTGCGAAAATGCATTTTGGAAACCTGTTGCAGGGCCTCACTCCCCCGTGCCTCGAACAGTTGTTTCGCCGCCTCGTCCACCTGTTTGGAAGCGCCCCGGGGCAGGGTCATTCCGCAGGCCTTTTCCAGGGCGGCCAGGCGGTCGATGAACTCCGCCCGGGCCAGGATGGAGGCGGCGGCCACGGCCAGATCGGATTCAGCCTTGTGCCGTTGGACCAGCTCAATCTCCCGGCCCAGCGCCATGAGCGCCTTGCCCACCGTCTCCTTGCTGGCCGCAAACTGATCGCTGATGGCCAGCACCGGCGGCGGGTTGAGTCGGGATCGCTGCTGCATCAGGTTTTCGATCACCCGCGCGTGGCCCCAGGCGAGCAGCCGGTTCACGCTCCGCATCTTGGCGTAAAGCCGGTTGTAAGCCTCGTTGCCGATCGGCACCACGCTGGTCACACAACCGGGCGTGTTCCGGATCTGGTCGGCGAACTCCCGGATCTTCTTGTCGCTGGTGATGCGTTTCGAGTCGCGGATGCCCGTTGGCTTCCATGCCTGGATCACCTGCTCGTTCACATACACCGCCGCGATGCACAGCGGGCCGAAAAAATCGCCCTTGCCGCTCTCGTCCACACCGATGCGCGGGCGCAGCAGGTCCGGATTGACCACCTCCTCGTAACCCAGTTCCACCCGTTGCAACACCTCGGGTTCCAGCACGAACTCGACGAATTCGCGGGTGTTTTTGCCCTGCACCACCAGCTTGCCGCTTTCGTAAAACACCACCGTCAGCTTGTCCCGGCCCGCGGCAAACCGGGCATGGGGCACGTCACGGAACTCGTAGCCCCGCTCGTGGAGCAGGGATTCAAGCCGGGCCGCTTCCGCGTCGGTGAGCTTGCAAGTGTGGCTGGTGATGGGCTGCACGCCGGGATTGTTGAGGGCCGCATGCCGGGTTTCGAGTTCAAAGTTTGAGCGGCGGCCATTCTTTCCTATGCTCGATGCCGTGAAGCGACCGGCACCCACAATTCGCAGTTCGAGATCCCGGGTTCGGGGTTCAACGTCCGCCCTGGACGCCTCCATGCGTCGAAAGTCGAACCGGCTCGCACCGGTGCTGGTCGGGTGGTTTGAACAGAACGCCCGCGACCTGCCCTGGCGTCGCACGAATGATCCCTATGCCATCTGGGTTTCGGAAATCATGCTGCAACAAACGCAGGTCAGGACGGCCATCCCCTACTTTGAACGATGGATGCGCGCCCTGCCCACCGTGGAATCCCTGGCGCGCATCTCTTCCGGGCGCCTGCACAAGCTCTGGGAAGGCCTGGGTTACTACACGCGCGTTCGCAACCTGCAAAAGTCCGCCCGCATGATCTGCCAGGACCACAACGCGCAATTTCCCCAACAGTACGACGCCGTGCGGGCACTGCCAGGCATCGGGCCCTACACCGCCGGGGCCATCTGCAGCATCGCGTTCAACCAACCCACACCCATCCTCGACGGCAACGTCATTCGCGTCCTGAGCCGCGTGTTCGCCATCACCTCCGATCCGAAGGAACCCCGGACCAACACGCTGCTTTGGCAGCTGGCGGAGGCGCTGGTGACCCGGGCGGCTCGATTGAGCCCGCCCTCGGGTTGTCTCCCCTGCTCCGCCCTCAACCAGTCCCTCATGGAACTGGGGGCAACCCTCTGCACTCCGCGCTCCCCGTCCTGTCCTCTGTGCCCCGTTCAGCCGCATTGTGGGGCGCGCCAACGGGGGATCCAGGAACAACTGCCCCTGCCGGCCCGGCGACCCGCGACCACGCAGCGCCATTTCCTCGCCTTCCTCGTGGAACACAAAGAACGGTACCTGGTTCGCCAGCGCCCGGACGGAATGGTCAACGCGCACCTCTGGGAATTCCCCAATGCGGAAGTGAAGGCGCCCCTTTCGACGAAGCTCGATGCAACCGCCCGGAAAATGGGGCTGAGGATCATCGATCGAAAACCGCTCTGCACCCTCAAGCACTCCATCACGCGTTACCGAATCACGCTCGCAGCGCACCGCGCGGAAGTCGTGAACCTCGGCACGCTCGCCGATGGCCATTGGTTCACCCGCCGCCAGCTCGACCGATTAGCCTTCACCAGCGCGCACCGGCAGATCCTGCGCGCCGCAACCTTGTAGTGCACGACGTAAGGAGTGCCTCCGGAGCCCATCGACTCCTTACGTCGTCGGCTACAAAGCGGCCAAGCATCGCCCAGCCAGACCTCAACCCTGTAGCGCACGACGTCAGGAGTGCTTCGGGCGCCCCATCGACTCCTCACGTCGTCGGCTGCAAGGCGGCCAAGCATCGCCCAGCCAGGCCTCAACCCTGTAGCGCACGACGTAAGGAGTGCCTCCGGAGCCCATCGACTCCTCACGTCGTCGGCTACAAGGCGGCCAAGCATCGCCCAGCCAGGCCTCAACCTTGTAGCGCACGACGTCAGGAGTGCCTCGGGCCCCATCGACTCCTCACGTCGTCGCCTGCAATGGGGTTTAACGGGCGAATTCGCCAAAAACTCTCGCGTCCTGAGCCCTGGGACTTGGCAGGGCCTCGGTGTCCCGACGCCGGCCGCGCGCAACGCGGCCCCACCCGGTGCGGGGAGAGGGAGCGGTTGTGGCTTTGCCGCGCTGTGTGTTTGCTGGTTCACCCGAATCGGCGAAGGCCAGCGTGCTTGCAATGCTCCGCTTGCGCCATCTTCGCGCGCGGCCTAAGGTGGTTCCGACATTTTCCAAGACCAACCCAGGAAGGACACCAACATCATGACACGAAGAGAAGCCATTCAAAAAGTCGCGTGGATCGCCGCAACGACCGCCGTTGTGCCCCGGGCCATCGCCCAGGGAACCGCGGCCGCCGCTTCGCCCGGTCCCTTCACCCTGCCCCCCCTGCCCTACGCCTTTGATGCGCTGGAACCGTACATTGACGCGCGCACCATGGAGATCCACCACGACAGGCATCATGCGGGGTATGTGCTCAAGTTGAATGCGGCCGTCGAAGCCACGCCGGTCCTGGCCGGGCGGAGCCTGGAGGATCTGCTCGCCAATTTGGACCACGTGCCCGACTCGGCCCGGACGGCGGTTCGCAACAATGGTGGAGGCGACTACAACCACACGCTGTTCTGGCAGGTCATGAAAAAGAACGGCGGCGGAGCGCCCCAAGGCGAGCTTGCAAAGGCGGTCGACAAGCATTTCGGCAGCTTCAGCCAGTTTCAGGATCAGTTCACCAAGGCGGCGCTGACGCAATTCGGCAGCGGCTGGGCCTGGCTGGTCGTGACTGGAGATCAGCTGCAAATTCAATCCACCCCCAACCAGGACTCCCCGTTGAGTACGGGCAGCGTGCCGATCCTGGGCGTGGACGTGTGGGAACATGCCTATTACCTGAAATACCAGAACAAACGGGCGGACTACGTGGCGGCCTGGTTCAACGTGATCAACTGGGACTTCGTCTCCGACCGTTACGCCAGACTGAAGGCGTGATCCAAACCCAATTGACCGGCGGACCAGGGGAGGGCTGAAGGACTGTCGCAAGGCAGGTTCTGGCCTGAAGCCTGCAGCCTAACCCATCCTGGCTGACTCGGAGCCGCGGCTTCCATCCCGGCGGAATCAAGCTGGAGACTCATTTGGTCCTGATATTTGTGGGTGCTGGCGCCATCGGAACGGCTCATCCGGGCAGCAGGATGCAGCCCTCTGCCGCAGGCCGGGAGGCCCACCGCCACTCTTCAAACAGGCTCGTCGGGGGCTTTCCTGAGCCAACCCAGGAGCCGCTCGTCCTCGATCCGCCACCGTTGATCCTGTTGCCGAAGGGGGAGTCTCACCCGTGACGGCCCAAAAGGCCCCGGGTTCTGCTGCACGATCTCGATGTCCGAGTCTGTCACGTCCGAGACGATGGCCACGTGGCCGTATCGATTCAGCAGTGAAGGCCCCAGGACAACGAGATCATCCGGACGAGGTTTCGATTTGCTCCCGTTGACGTATTGCAGCAGGTCCCGTTGCGTGTTGAGCGCGCCGTCGGGCAAGGTGGGATCAAAAAGCTGCCTCGCGTGGCCATAGGTGTCGGGCATCTTGTGGTTCAAGCGCTCGTAGTAGTACCGCTTCACGAACTCCACGCACTGATATTTGATCCCAAGATTGTAGCCGTCAGGAGCCAGGTTTCTCCCGTTCGTCGCCGCCCACCACAGGCCCAAGCACAACACGCATACGCCCGCCACCGCCAAGGCGATTCGGCGGCGCTGAACAGGGCGAGTCCGGGTAACGGATTTTGGAATGGTCTTCATGACGCGTTGTCGAAGATCAGCTGTTTAGTCATTCGTTTCCCGCACCTCCCTCGCACAAATCCCTTTGGTCCCCAGCTTTCGCGTGTGTGCGTTTCGTGGTAAATCCAATCGCGTTGTTCCGGCTGAAGCCGGGTGGACGCATGTCGTCAGACGTCTCGTTTTCGCGCAAACTACCATGCTGGACCAACGGAAGCCAGTTGTCCGGACCGCCCTTTGGTCCCCATCCAGAAACCGTCCGAGGACAAATCTCGCGACATCGGCTGGAAACGGACTCCGGCACTGTCAACCACCGCATTCCCCGCAAGCTCGAACCCTAATCTGCGATAGGCATCAACGGCATTGATCGAGGAATTCAGGGTCACGGTCGCATCGCCGGATGTGCCGGAAATGAACCGCAGCGCCTCATGGAGGAGCCGTCGTCCGATGCCGCTTCGCTGCAGGTCCGAACGGACGAACAAGTGATAAATGTGCGAGGGGGGCCTGACCACGGCGATCCCGACAATCGCCTTCCCCTTCAGTGCGACCCAATGCGGGTACCCAGCGT
>JALOTU010000170.1 GCA_025457725.1 Verrucomicrobiota bacterium | reverse complement strand
CCGACCGTGACCGGCTCGAAAGCGGCGCCCATCGTTCCCGGAAGTTCCATGGGCTGGCTAACCGGCACCACCTCACTCAGCAGCGATGGCACGGCCATTGGCGCTCGGGCATCCTTCTCAAACAAAAGAATGCCTCCGATGACACCCGCACAGAGTATTGTGGCAAAGCCCCCCGCAAAGGCCGGTCGGGCCTGAATGCGCTCGAGCAGGCCCAGTATCCAGCCGGGAACATTCGCCGGGGATTCCGCCGGCGCCCGCCTTCCCGCCGGCGTTTGCAGCGCGGCAATGACGTTGGCGGAGAAGTGGTGGAAGTAACCCGGGGGCGGCTGTTCGTGGCGCTTCAGGCGCAGCAATCGTCGCAGTTCCGTGAATTCATTATCGGGGGACATATTCATTTCAGGTAATCTGCCAGGAGACCCTGCAACTGTTGCCGGGCATAGAACAAACGCGATCGAACCGTACCAACATTGCAGTCCATGATCTTTGCGATTTCGTCGTGCGGCAGGTCCTGGATATCGTGCAGGACCACGGCCAATCTATGTTCTTCTGACAGCCGCATCAGTGCTTCGTTCAACTTTTCCTGCAACTCGGACAACTGGGCGTCGCGTTGGGGGGTGTCCTCCGAGATCAAGGCCACCAGGTCGGGATTGCCTTCCACGTTGGCATCCAGGTCGTTGAGGCTCAGCTGCACCCGTTTGTTCCTCTGCTTCAGGAAGTTGATGGTCTTGTTGACGGCGATGCGGTAGACCCAGGTGTAGAAGCTGGATCCGCCGCGGAAGGATTTCAGGGATTGATACGCCTTGATGAAGGTCTCCTGGGCAAGGTCGTTGGCGTCCTCGTGGTTGGACGTCATGTGATAGATGGTGGCGTAGATCCGCTCCTGGCAGCGCTGCACGAGCTGGTCGTAGGCGCGCAGATCCCCGGCGGTAGCGGCGCGAACCAGGTCGACTTCCTGCCCGCGGGGGTCCTCCGGTGGTGCTGGCGATGGCGCGGCCTTGATCGTGGAAAGTTTCTGCGCGGCTTCTCCCATGGCAATGAATTGGATCAGGCCTGCCCCAGGGACTCGAGTTGGTGTTCCAGAAACCGGGTGCAGCCGTCCAGCCGGTCGACCTTGTCATTGACCCTGAGACTTCCCAGCGCGCGCCGCGCCTCCTCGAGCCGGGAGCAGATGACCTCCGCACAGACCTTGAGGATGTCGTGGCGGACCAGCAATCGCCGAAGGTCCGCCGGGCCGGCAACACCCCCCTGCCGGAACAACCGTTCCAGCTTGATCAAATCCCCGTTGGACACCCGCCGGCGCAGCTCGATCATCGGAAGGGTCATTTTGCCTTTGGCCAGATCGGTGCCGAGCGATTTGCCGGCTTTGGCTTCGGACCCGAATACATCCTGGCAATCGTCGAACACCTGGTAGGCCACGCCAAACGCCCGTCCAAACCGCTTCAACGCCGCGCGGTCCGGTTCCGAGGTCCGGGTCAGAAAGGCCGCCAGATCGCACGAGAGGGCAAACAGCTCCGCCGTCTTCATATCGATGATTTGGAGATAGCTCTCGAGGCTCAGCTCAAAATTCCCCCGGCTGCGGGTCTGCAAGATCTCCCCGGCGCACACGGTGTTGGTGGCCGAGGCCACCGCGCGACACACCTCCGGCGTTGGAAAACTGGCGGCCAGACGCAGCGCCTCCGCAAACAGGCAATCGCCAAAAAGCACGGCGGTCTCGTTGCCCCACTTGCTCGCAAGCGTCGGCTTCGCGCGCCGGATTTCGGCCTCATCCATCACATCGTCATGCACCAGCGTCGCCAGGTGCACCATCTCAATGACCACCGCCGCCATCACATGGGATTCGCCGATCTCCCCCAAGGCTTCGGCGCTGAGCGCGACGAGGGCCGGTCGAAGGTGCTTGCCGTGGCCCTTGAGGGCGTAGTCCGCGTATTCCGCAAGGGCAGGGTCAAAGGCGTCGACCTGGGCGGCCAGTTTTCCGGAGACAGACTCGAGAAACGACTCCACCGGCAATATCAAATGCTCCCATGACTCCAGGGAGACATCAGTCGCAAGGGGAATCGTCCGGTGGTGAACCGGCTTGGAGTCTGCAATAAACATGCTTCTCAAGTCTAGGTTCCATGCCAAACCAAGTCAACGGCTGGCCCAAGCCCACTCCCGGCTGGCATCCCGACGGGTTTCGGGCTTACAGTCGGACGCAGGAATTATGAGCGCCATCCTCCTGGAAATAATTGTGATCCTGGCCCTGCTGTTTCTGAACGGGATCCTGGCCATGACCGAAATCGCCGTCGTCTCGTCGCGCCGATCCCGGCTGAAGCGGCTGTCGGAGGAAGGCAGCCGGAGCGCCGCCCGGGCGCTGGCCCTCACCGAATCCCCCACCCGCTTCCTCTCCACCGTGCAGATCGGGATCACCCTGGTCGGAATCCTCGCCGGCGCATTCGGCGGCGCAACCCTCGCCAGCGCCATCAGCAAGTCCATCGCAACCCTCCCGCCCCTCGCCCCTTACAGCCAGGTGCTCGGCCTGGCCGCCGTGGTGCTTTCCATCACCTACCTGTCTCTGGTGATCGGTGAACTCGTCCCGAAGCGCATCGGGATGTCCAGCCCGGAACGTGTGGCCATGGTCATGGCCCGCCCCATGCACCGCCTGGCGAAACTGGCCGGACCGGTGGTGACCTGCCTGACAGTTTCCACCGATGCGCTCCTGAAACTGCTCCCGATGCGACCCGAACGAGGGGGCGCCATCTCGGATGACGAGGTCAAGCTGCTCATGCAGGAGGGTCTTCGGGCCGGCGCGTTCAACCGGGTGGAAAGCGAAATGGTGGCCGGGGTGCTCGATCTCGACCTGCTGAAGGTCCAGGACATCATGACGCCGCGCACCAAGATCATGTGGCTCAACGTGGATGAACCGCATGCGTCCGTCTGGCACAAGATCGTGGTCAGCAACCACTCCTGCTTTCCGGTCTACGAGGGCAACCGCGACCACGTGGTGGGCATTGTCTCGGTCAAGGCCATCTACGCCAACCTGGCCGCCAATGCCGGGGTGCGCTTGCGCGATTTGATCGTCCGGCCCCTGATCGTACCGGCGACCCAACCGGCGAGCCGGTTGCTGGAGACTTTCAAGCAAACCCGCAATCACATGGCTCTGGCCACCGACGAGTTCGGCAGCATCGTGGGGCTCATCACGCTGCATGATGTCATGGAAGCCATCATGGGCGACATGCCCTCCCTCGATGAACGCGCCGAACCCGAGGCAAGGCAGCGACCGGACGGGTCCTGGCTGATCGACGCCATGATCGGCGTGGAACCGCTGGAAAAGGCGCTGACGGGAATTCGCTTTGGAAACGAGGCCGGCAGGGATTACCAGACCCTGGCCGGCTTTGTGGTGAAGACGCTGGGTCACCTGCCCAAGGAAGGGGAGACGTTTGAAGCGCAGGGCCATGTATTCGAGGTCCTCGACATGGACCGGCACCGCGTGGACAAGGTTTTGGTCATGCCCATCCGGCCGGGACCGGACGCAGGTCCGAGCGCGACCGGCAGTCCGTCCAGCTGAGGACGGCCGAAGCCACTGGGTTGACTCCACGCGGCCGTTGCTTCATGGTGGGGTCCGAGATGGTTATCCGCGTTGGCAATACTTACTACACACTCCGTGTCGGCGTGATCGGGGCCGCCGTCGCGGCCTTTCTCGTGCTGATTGCCCTGGGCACGATGATCTTCACCGTGAAGGCGGAGTATCAGGGCATTATCCTCCGTTTCGGGAAATACTCCCGAACGGTGGACCCGGGCCTGCAATTTAAACTGCCGTTCGGCATTGACCGGGTCTACCAAGTGCCGGTCAAGCGCCAGTTGAAGCAGGAATTCGGTTTCGGCACGGACGGGTCCACCAATCCGTTCCAGAGCGCCCGGGACAATGAGCAGGAACTCGAGCGCAACATGGTCACCGGCGACCTGAACGCGGCCACCGTCGAGTGGATCATCCAATACCGGATCGATGAGCCCGTTGCCTATCTCTTCAATTTCCGCGATCCCGACAAGGCCCTCCGGGACGTTTCCGAGGCGGTGATGCGCGAAGTGGTGGGCGACCGCACGGTGGACGAGGTCATCACCATCGGGCGCCAGGAAATCGAGGCCGAGGCCCTGGTGCGTCTGAAGCAGATGGTGACGGATTACAATCTCGGCGTGGGCATCGATCAGCTGCAGCTCAAGAACGTCAACCCGCCCCCCCCGGTCCAACCCTCCTTCAACGAAGTCAACCAGGCCCAGCAGGAACGGGAGAAGATGATCAATCAGGCCAACGGTGAATACAACCGGTTCGTGCCCCACGCCCGCGGCCAGGCCCAGGAGAGAATCAGCAATGCCGAGGGCTACGCCATCCGTCGCATCAACGAGGCCGAAGGGGATGCCGCCCGCTTCAACGCCCTGCTTGCCGAATACGTCAAGGCACCCGAGGTCACGCGCGAACGCTTGTACCTCGAGGCCATGGCCCAGATCATGCCCGCGCTGACCCGCAAGATCGTCATCGATGAGGAAGCCAGCCGCCTGCTGCCCCTGCTCCAGCTCAACCCGGAGGAGGCCCGCTGATGAAGAAGATCGCCTCGCTGGTTGTTGTTGCCGCCGTCGCCGTCGCCGGCCTGATCGTGCTCGCCAGCTCGCTCTACACGGTTCCGGAAACCGAACAGGTGATCATCACCCAGTTCGGCAAGCCGATCGGCAACGCCATCACCAACGCCGGACTCCAGTTCAAGACGCCCTTCATCCAGGACGTCAACCGGCTGGAAAAACGCGTGCTGCGCTGGGACGGGCGCCCGAATGAAATCCCCACCAAGGACAAGACCTACATCGTCGTCGACGCCTTTGGACGCTGGCGCATCAGCGATCCCGTGCAGTACTTTCTGCGGCTGCGCGACGAACGCAGCGCCCAGTCGAGGCTCGATGACATCCTCGGCAGCGAGATCCGCAATGCCATCGCCAAGCACGAACTGATCGAGGTGATTCGCACCACCAAGGACCGGGTGCCGGCGGTGGACGAGGTGCTCACGGATTCCCGCGGCAGCATCAGCGTGCTTTACCCGATCAAGCGCGGACGCATGCTGGTGGAGGAGGACATTTTCAAAAATGCAGCACCCAAGGTTTCGGAGTTCGGCATCGAATTGCTCGACCTGCGCTTCAAACGCATCAACTACAGCCCCAGCGTCCGCCAGCGCATTTACGAACGGATGATCAGCGAACGACAGCAGATCGCCGAACGATTCCGGTCCGAAGGCGCCGGCGAGGCGGCCAAGATCCTTGGCCAGCGGCAGAAGGACCTGCAGGAGATCGAATCGACCGCCTACCGTCACATCCAGAAGGTCACCGGCGAAGCTGATGCCCGGGCCACGGAGGTCTACGCCAACGCCTACAACCAGAGTCCGGAAGCCATTGAGTACTACAAGCTGATCAAGACGCTGGAAACCTACGGCACCATCCTGACCAACGACACCACCATCATCATGACCACCGACAGCGACCTGTTCCGGCTGCTCAAACGACAGAACCCCGATTGAGTTTCGCCCCCCAAGCAGCGCTCGATCCGCCCGTTCCTGCCTCCCCCGCACTCGATCGCGCCTGCCCGATCCGGAGGTAGGGCTGGTTGCGCTGCGCCCACCCCGACCGCGTTCAGCGGTCGGAACGCCCCCCTCACCGGCATGCGTTCCGCGCCTGTTGCGGCGCGGCGGACGGCGGCACGCCGTCCCTACCTCACCCGCATCCGGCCTCCCGCCATTTTCCGGCCTTGACATATTTCGTTAAATGGCTAAATATCGATACGTCATGCG
>JALOTU010000169.1 GCA_025457725.1 Verrucomicrobiota bacterium | reverse complement strand
GAGGTTTCCCTCACAATCGGTGATGTGGGCGAGGAGCATTTGCTCGCAGCGGGTGTGGAGGTTTCCTACAGCGAGGTCACGGTCACGCGCCGGGTGTTTCGGGATGGGGGCAGCGAGTACTTCATCAACAAGACGCCGTGCCGGCTCAAGGACATCCAGCAGTTGTTCATGGGCACGGGCATGGGGCGGACGAGTTACAGCATCATGGCCCAGGGGAACATCACCCAGCTGCTCTCCAGCAAACCGGAGGACCGACGCCTGGTGTTCGAGGAGGCTGCGGGCATCACCAAGTTCAAGGCGCAGAAGCGCGAGGCGTTGCGGAAACTGGAATACACGGACCAGAACCTGGTGCGCGTTGCGGACCTGGTGCGCGAGGTGAAGCGTCAGATTGGTTCCCTCCAACGCCAGGCCGGCAAGGCGCGGCGTTATCGCCAGATCCAAACCGAGCTTCAGCACCTGGAAACCCAGCTTTCCCGCCACAAGTACGACGTGCTGCAATCCCAGGTCGCGGACCGCGAAACCGAGCTGGACCAGCTGCGGGACCAGATCGAGGAGGGGCAATCCGCGGTGAGCCGCATCGAGGACGAGGTTGCCCAGCTGCGCCAGCGCGTGGCGGATCTGAACCAGCAGATTGGTGCCCTGCGCCAACGGGGGATTGAGCTCAAATCCGAGTCGGATCGTCACGAGAGCAAGATTCAGTTTAACGAGGAGCGTATCAAGGATCTCATCGCGCAAAACACCCAGGCCAATTCTGACATCACCGAAGCCGAGGAACGTCTCCATACCGCGCAATCCGAACGGGATTCCCTTGCCGGACGGATCGCCTCATCGGAGTCGGCGTTGCAGCAGCAGCGCCGCACACTGGAGGAACGACAGGCGGCCATGCGCGTTCTCGAGGATGCTCTGAAGGAAACGCAGGAGGAACTGCGGTCCGCGCAATCGGCCACGTTCACCGCGGCGCAGGATTTGACCCGGGCGCGCAATGAAATCACCGCCCTGGATCTGCAAAAGCAGGGGAACGTCGTCCGGCTGGAGAAGCTATCCGCGGAGAAGGTCCAGTTGGAAGAGGAGCGAGGCAGGCTCGATTCCCGCCTGGTTCAATTCCAGGAGGATGTCCGGGCGGACAAGTTGAACGCTTCCACCAAGCGCGGTTCGTTGCAGGAACGGCAGGAGCGATTGCAGTCCGTCCAAAGTGAAATCGAGGGGGTGAATCGCGAACAGGAGCGCGGGCTGGAAACCCAGACCGGTCTGCGGTCCCGTCTGCAGGTGCTGGAACAGCTGGAATCCGACCACGAAGGCTTTGGCGCGGGGGCTGTCGCTGCTCTCAAGCAGTCGGGCAGGGTCCTGGGATCTCTGGTGGATCGCATGCGGGTGGGGGATCAATTCCTCACTGCGATTGAATCCGCCCTGGGCCACCACCTCCAGCTGGTGCTGACGGAGCAGCCGGAAACGGCCAGGGATATCTTCGCCCAGTTGCAAAGCGAACGGAAGGGCCGGGCCAGCATTGCCCCGCTCGCGTTCATGGATGCGGGGCGGGCGGCCGGGACCTCGGGCGCGCGCATGCCGGCAACGATCAGCGATCTCGACCGGGAGCCGGTGCCGGCCATCGCAGTGATTGATTCCGACGCATCGGTTCGTCCGTTGCTGGAACGGCTCCTGGGAATGACGCGGATTGTCGCCGATCTCGATGCGGCCCAGGCCGCCTGGCGGGAAAGCCAGGGGGCGTACCATTTTGTCACCCTGAACGGGGAGTTCCTGAGCCGGCATGGGATCTTCACCGGCGGGTATTCGGGCAAGGAGGGGGAGGCCCGGGCCGGGTCCATCCTGGGCCGACGCAACCAGATCGCCGCACTGACCCAGCAATTGGAGCAGGCCCAGACGGCCATCGAGGAGGTCAGCCGCCGCAAGGGCACGCTGCTGGCGGAGCAGACGGCGCTGCAGGCGAGCCTGAACGAGGCCCAGACCGAACTGCGCCAGCAGGAGGTGGCCATTGCCACGCGCGAAGGCGAGTTCAAGGCGCTGGAAAACTCCTTGCGCCTCCTGGGTCAGAAGATCGAGACGGTGGTGTTTGAAGTGCAGAGCCTCGCCTCGCAGGATCAGGAGGGCAGGAGCAAACGGGCCGCTTTGCAATCGCAGGTGGAACGGCTGGCCCAGGCGGAAGCGGAAGCCCAGGATCGCGTTTCAGCTCTCGGCGCGAACCTGGAATCCATTCGTGCGGATCGCGAAGCGCGAAGCATCGCGCTTTCAGAGACCCGGGTGGCCCTGGCCGCCGAAGAACAGGTGCTCGCCTCGCTTCGTCATCAGGATGAAGCGTTGCAGACACGATTCCGGGAATTGTCCCAGCTGCTGGAACAGCGCCGGCGGGATACTGCGTCGTTCGTCGAACGCAAGCAGCAGGCGGAATCCGAGATGGAGCGGTCGCGCACGGCCATCGGGCAGCTGCAGCATTCGCGGGATCAGGTGAACGCGGAAATGGGGGCGCTCTCGATCCACCGCGCCGAACAGGAAGCGTCCGTGACGGAACGGGAAACCGGTCTGCGCCAGCAGCGCACGGCCCTGACCGCGCTTCAGGAGCGCCGGGGAGGCATCGATGTCGAACTGGCCCAGTTCCGGATGAGCATCGACAACCTGTGCGAGCGCATCGAGCAGAAGTATCATGTCAAATTGACGGACATCCGCGGCGAGTGCATCCGGCTTACCTACGCGGATGAGGGTCCGGCGCGGGTGGAGACGCTGACCCCGGATGACATGGCGGCGGCGGGACTGGCCACCGACTGGGAGGCGGTTGCCGCCCAGGTGGAGGCATTGCAGAAGCGACTTGATGACATGGGGCCGGTGAACCTGGTGGCCATTGAGGAATACGAGGAGACCGAGCAGCGCCATCAGTTCCTGAGCCAGCAGCACGACGACCTGGTGCAGGCCAAGGCGCAGTTGGTGGAGGTCCTGAACCGCATCAACACTCAGACCCGGGAGATGTTCCTGACCACCTTCGAGCAGATCCGGCAGAACTTCCGGTCGATGTTCGAGGAGGTGTTCGGTGGCGGCAAGGCCGACCTGGTGCTGGTGGATGAGAGCAACGTTCTGGAGAGCGGCATTGATATCGTCGCCCGGCCTCCCGGCAAGAAGCTGCAAAGCATTTCACTGCTGTCCGGCGGCGAGCAAACCATGACGGCCGTCTCGCTGCTGTTCTCCATCTACCAGGTCAAGCCCAGCCCCTTCTGCATTCTGGACGAGCTGGACGCGCCGCTGGACGAGTCGAACATCAACCGGTTCATCCGCGTGCTGCAGCGGTTCCTGGAACATTCCCAATTCGTCATCATCACCCACAACAAACGCACCATCGGCATGGCGGACGTGCTCTATGGCGTGACCATGCAGGAACACGGGGTGAGCCGGATTGTCAGCGTGAAATTCCACAAGACGGAGGAGGTGCCCCAGGGACGACAGAGTGTGCCGCTGGTGCCGCCCGCCCCGGGTCAGGACGTGGAGGTGGAGGAGGATGCCCTGCACGAGGCTTCCGAGACGCTGGAGATCGGTGCCAGGACGGAGACCTGACTAACCCGACTTCCGCTATTCGACTGAGAAAGAGGTGATATTTTTGGGGTTTTGATTCGTAATTTGTTGGTGATGTGGCGGCGGGTTTCTGAAATGGGCTGTAGTGCAGACCAAGCCCCTTTTTCTTTGCGTTGGACCGTGCATAATCCAACGCCAAGATGTTTCTCAAAGAGAGCAAGCGCATCAAGGACGGCAAGGAGCATCACTATTGGAGCCTGGTTGAAAACCGACGCGTGGATGGCGGGCGCAAGGTGGTGCAGCGGCATGTGTTGTATCTGGGAGAGATCAACTCCTCTCAACAGGCGGCTTGGCGCAAAACGATTGATGTCTTTGAAACCGGCTCAGCCAAAGCTCGCACCGTCGCGCTCTTTCCCGAGGACCGTTCTCCTGCGGTGGATGAGGACAAGATCGTCCGCATCCGACTGGACCAACTCCAACTGCGCCGCCCCCGCCAGTGGGGCGCCTGTTGGCTGGCCAGTATTCTCTACCAGAAGCTCGGACTGGACGAGTTTTGGAGCCAGCGTCTGCCGGCCAGCCGCAAAGGCACCCGCTGGGATCACGTGCTGCAAACCCTGGTGAGTTATCGACTCATTGATCCGGGCAGCGAATGGCGTTTGCACCGGGAATGGTTCGATAAGTCTGCGATGGCCGATTTGCTCGGAGCCGATTACCGCCTGGCGGCCGACGACACTCTCTATCGTTGTCTGGATCAGTTGGTCGAACGCAAGGCGGCGCTGTTCTCACATTTGCAGCAGCGCTGGAAAGATCTGTTTGCCGCGCGGTTTGACGTGTTGCTATACGACCTGACGAGCACGTATTTCGAAAGCGATCCGCCTTTTGCCCAGGGAGACAAGCGTCGCTTTGGTTACAGCCGTGACAAGCGCTTTGACTGTGTGCAGGTGGTGATTGCGCTGGTGGTCACACCGGAGGGTTTTCCGCTGGGATACGAAGTGCTGCCGGGAAACACGCTGGACAAGAAGACGCTGGGTCAGGCATTGGCCTCGATAGAGAAGCAGTATGGCAAGGCCCGGCGGGTCTGGGTGATGGACCGGGGCATCCCGACTGAAGAAACGCTCGAGCAGATGCGCCAGAGCGATCCGCCGGTCAGCTATCTGGTGGGCACGCCCAAGGGACGTTTGAGCAAACTGGAAGCGGCACTGACCGAGCGCCCCTGGCACCAGGTGCGGGAAGGAATCACCGTCAAGCTGCTGCCCCACCAGGGTGAATGTTACGTGTTTGCGCAGAGTGCCTCGCGCATCGACAAGGAAAGGGCGATGCGGCGGCGCCAACTCAAGGCACTGTGGAAACGCCTGCCCGAGCTGTGTCGAATGAAGCGGCTGACCCGGGACGACTTGTTGATGAAACTCGGAGCGGCACGCAAACAGTGGCCGACGGCCTGGCGGTTGGTGGCGCTGAGAATACCCCAGAAGGATGAACCCATCAATGAGCAGACGTTCACCTGGAGGCTGCGCAAGAAGAAGCTTCGGCAAATGCGCCGGCGCGAGGGTCGCTATCTGCTGCGTACCAATTTAACGGAGGAAGATCCGGCCAAACTCTGGGAATACTACACCCAACTGACGCAGGTGGAGGAGGCGTTCAAGAACCTCAAAGGGGATCTGGCGTTGCGTCCCATCCATCACCAGAAGCAGGATCGCATTGAAGCGCACATCTTCGTGGCGTTCCTGGCGTATTGCCTGCAGGTGACCTTGCGCCGTTGGCTGCGTGATCTGGCCCCGGGACTCACGCCTCGAAGCGTGTTGGAGAAATTTGCGGCGGTGCAAATGATCGATGTTCATCTGCCGACAACCGACGGGCGCCACGTCATCCTGCCTCGCTACACCCAACCGGAGAAGGAGCTTCAAGTCTTGCTGGAGCGCCTGAAGCTCAACCTCCCGGAGCAGCCGCCCCCTCGGATTAGCGCATCGGGCACACTGGTCGAATGAGTCCCTGTAGTGCAGACCTTTTCGGTCGCTGGATTGATTACCAGTCGTTTACGTGTCTATCCCACCCCGAATAGCGGAAGTCGGGCTAAGGTTGCATCCGACAGCTCGCCGCCACCTTGTCCGGCCGAAACCGGATGAACCGGGCGTTCTTGAAGGGTCTTGATCCGGAAGGTTTTTTGACAGCGACCTCGATCACCTGGCCGGGCCAGGCTTCGGACAGAAGGGAGCCCATGAAGACCAGGCCGCAATCCACCAGGGCGTCCCCCTGAAACTGTCCCACGGTGACGCAACGATCGTTTTCATGAATGACCATGACCACCACGTCCTCCGTCGCG
>JALOTU010000168.1 GCA_025457725.1 Verrucomicrobiota bacterium | reverse complement strand
CCCCGGCCGCGTACGATCAGGATGGGTTCGCGCCGGGCCCAGTCGCGCATCTGCGTGAACGGATGCCAGACGTACTGTTGATCGAGGCGGGTAAGCTTGTTCATGAAGCAGTGTCGGTGATCGCGTTCTCCAAACACTGGCGTAGTTTGCCGATGTCCTCCGCCAAATGATCGGCCGTCAGGGTGAAGCGCAATCGCGCGCTGCCGCGGGCGACGGTCGGAAAACGAATCGCAGGCGCAAAAATGCCGGCGTTCCTCAGTCTCTCCGCCACTTCCATCGCGCGCGATTCCTCCCCAATGATCCAGGGCCGTATGGGAGAGGAACCGCCGGTGCCAGCATCACTGCCGCAGCCGAACCCGGACGGAAATTCTGATACGCGCTTCCATAATCGTTCCCGGCGCGCATCGCCTTCGCTCGACCCGGCCAATGCCAACCCGGCGATGGCCGCCGCCACCGGGGCCGGTCCGGGCGCGGTTGAGAAGATGAATGGGCGGGCGCGGTTGATCAGCAGATCGATCAGGGCCCGCGATCCGCAGACATATCCGCCGGCGGCCCCCAGCGCCTTGCCGAGTGTGCCCATCTGGATCTCGATCTGATCCGCAACCCCGCAGTGCTGTGCCAGCCCTTTGCCCCGAGGCCCGAACACCCCGGTGGCGTGGGCTTCATCCAGCATCAGCCAGGCGCCGTGGCGCTCTTTCAGTTCGACCATCTCCCGCAGCGGAGCCAGGTCGCCATCCATGCTGAACACACTTTCGGTTACAATCACCACCCGCGGCCTGGCCCCGCCGACGGCCGGACGGGCGGCCGCCCATTTCAAAATGGTCTCCAGGTCGTTCAGGTCGTTGTGACGAAACACCCGGAGTTTTGCCCCGCTCAATCTCGCCGCATCCACCACACAGGCGTGGACGCGCTTGTCCAGGATGACGATGTCGTTCCGGCCAACGCAGGCGCCGAGGGTGCCGATCGCGGCGCTGTATCCCGAGGAAAACGTCAGCGCGGCCGGCGTGGCTTTGAACTCCGCCAGCGTCTCCTCCAGTTCGTGATGGACCGACAACGACCCGCAAATCAGGCGCGAGGCGCCGGATCCCGCACCGAAGGTTTCCACCGCCTCCCGGGCGGCCTTGCGGAGTGCGGGATGATTGGCCAGCCCGAGATAATCATTGGAGGAAAAATTGAGCAGGTCCCGCCCTTGCACTCGCAGATGAACCCCCTGGGGCGAGTCCACCCTCCGTAGCCGGCGCTCCAGTCCCGCCTGCGCGATTTCGTCCAACCTTGCCTTCAGATGTTCTTCAAACGAACTCATCGGCCTCAGGGGGTTTGCGGGGGGATGGCCCAGCGTCCGCCAATCATGCTGGCGAGCACCGGCCCGTCGAACGTCACGGCGGCGCGGGCGGCCGCGCGAGAACCGCCAGTGAAAGGGATGGCAATCAGGTCGGCTTCCGCTCCGGCGGCCAGCTCGCCCAGTTTGCCGGCTCTGCCCAGTGCCCTGGCCCCGTTGACCGTGGCCAGGCGCAGGATGTTCGCGGGGCCGACTTTCGGATGACGCGCGGCAAACTCCCGCATCTCGCTGAACAAACTCAGGGTGGCGGGCTGGTCCCGGGGTTGAAAGGTGCTCGCCAGGCTGTCGGTGCCCAGACAGACGTTGACACCGGACCGGCTGAGGGTGCGGTAGGGAAACGCACGATGCCTGAAGTAGGAATGGCTGTGCGGACAATGAACCACATGGGTTCCGGTCCCCGCCAGCAGCGCGCAATCACCCCGGGCCAGGTAGTTCACATGCACGGCGAGCAGATGCGGACCCAGCGCGTTCTGCCGATTCAGGTGTTGCACGGCAGAGACGTTTCCGCAGTCGGACATGTCCCGTTCGTTTCGCTTCAGCCATTCGAACATCTCGCCGCGCCGCCGGGTGAACATCTGGTGCTCCGCCGCGGATTCCCCCACATGGGTGGCCATGGCCCAGCCTCGCTGACGGGAGGCCTCGGCGCTTTGGCGGAGCAGCTCCGGCTTGGTTGCGTAGGGGGAGTGCGGGGAAAGCCACGCCCGACAACGACCCTCGGGCAGGGTGCGAATGCGCCCGAGGGCTTCCTGCAGGATGCTCTGCGGATTCCGCCGGCTACGGATTCCTGTCATCTCTAGAAATGAGAAGACGCGCAGCGGCGTGGCTCGCCAGACGTCGGGAAGCAACGCCGGCACGGCTTCAATGTCCCCCACGGTGGTCGTGCCGGTCCGCAACAGCATCCGGGCTCCAGAAAACCATGACTGGCGGAACTCCTCATCCGACCAGGTCTGCTTGGTGACGGTGATCTGCTTGATCCAATCGGTGAACTGTCGTGGCGGCGGGAACAGCCCGGCCATGCCCGTGTAATCCAGGTGACAGTGCGCGTTGATCAGTCCGGGGAGCACCAGCACTTCACCCAGATCCAGCCGGCGTCCGGTGTAACCGCGCGCCAGATTCCGCCAGGCGCCAACGGCCTCGATCCGGTGCCCGCGCAGCAGGATCGCGGCATCGCGGAGGGGCGGCGCCGTGACGGGCAGCGCCGCACGCGCGCGGAGGAGCAGGGTGCGTTGACGGGGAGCGGGATCGGCGGGTTCCCCCATGGGCGGCGGGGATCAGGCCTCCTCCTGGCGCTTGCGTTTCACACGCGCAGCCTGGGTGTGCTTGCGCGCCTTGTGCTTGCTGTGGCGCTTGCGAATCTGCCCTTCAATCTTCTTCGTCACCAGGTCAATGGCCGCATACAGGTCGGCTTCACAATCCTCCGCGAACAGGTCGGGTCCCGGCACGGACAAACGCATGGAACATTTGAACTGCCGTTCCGGCGCCTTGGTCTTGTCATGTTCCAGGGTGACCCGGGAGTCAATGGCCCATCGATCCTTCCCGTCGAGTTTCTCAATCCGCTTGAGCACATGGTTCTCAAGCGCCCGGGTCAGTTTCAGATTGTGGGTGGTCAAAATCAGCTTCATGCGCCCAGCATGCGCCCAGTCGGTGGCAAAATCCAGTGAAACTCTGGGCCGACGAGAATCCCCTGGCTGTCTCCCGCCGGCCTTCCCCGCCTCCGCCCTGTGAAAAGTTTCGCCTTTGCAGATGGAGCCGCTCTCGTGACCATGACGGCGTGAGCCGCGATCTGCCCGTCATCAGCATCATCATCCCCGCGCCACCGGATTTGGACGGAGTGAAGTCGGCGGAGGCCGCGCGCCAGATGGATTTTCCGCGGGATCAGATCGAGATCCTCGTGGCCCGGGGCCGACAACCCTCGGCCCAGCGCAATCGGGCCCTGCGGGAGGCGCGCGGCGAGCTCATCTACTTCCTCGACGACGACGTGTTGCCGGATCCCGCCAATCTGCGCCGGATCGTGGAGACGTTCGGTGATTCCCGTGTGGCCATGCTGGGCGGGCCGAATTTGTGTCCGGCGGACGCCCCGGCCCTGGAGCGGATCTTCTCGCTGGTGCTCTCCGCGTGGCTGGCGTTCGGCCCGAGCCGGGCGCGCTATGCCCAAGTGGGGCGGCGGCGGGTCACCTCGGAAAAGGAACTGATCCTCTGCAACCTGGCCGCGCGCCGGGACGCCGTGCTGGCTTTGGGCGGCTTCGATGAATCGTTGTATCCCAATGAGGAGAACGCGCTCATGGACGGGTTGCAGGCCCAGGGGCGCACGCTGATCTATGATCCGGAGTTTTCATCCTGGCGCCGACCCCGACCCACATTGGCTGCGTTTTTCCGCATGTTGATGACCTACGGGCGCGGCCGGGCCGAGCAGTTTCGCCGGCTTCCCACGCCCGGTTCGGCGCTGAACTTTGTGCCTCCGCTCTTCTGCATTTATCTGTTGTTGCTGCCGCTCGCCACGGTGTGGCATTGGATTGCATGGCCGCTGGTGGCCTACGGCGTCGGGGTGGTTCTCCAAACCCTGGCACTCGTGCCCCGGGGCGGGTTGCTGGCGCTGCCAGCCCTGCCACTGATCGTGCTCACCCATGTGCTCTATGGGCTCGGATTCTGGAAGGGACTGTTCACACCATTCCACAATCGTGCCTCTGCTGGCGGTGTGCCGGTGAGCCTGGAAGTCCTCAAACCATGAACGCCAGGCGAAAGAGTCGTGAAGGACACCCGGCGAGATCGGCGCGTTCACCCGCGCGGCCGCGGGGAAAAGGCCGCATGGCGGATGAGCGTCTGGCCGCGAAAGGCTCCCTCTGGAAGAAGGTCATCGCCGCGAGCGCCGATCCCGGACGGGTGAAACTGGGACTCGAACGGCTCCGGGAGGCGGGGGAGCCGTCGTGGCTGGACACGACTTCGGAAACCTCGGCGCGCGTCCTCGGTGCGGTTCTTTCCGGCTCCCAGTTTCTCACCGATCTGCTGGTCAGCCGGCCCGGATGGATTTCCTTGATCGAGGTCGAGGTGCTGGAGCATCCGCGTCGGGGACAGGGCATGCGCCAGGAGGTGGGGGAATGGCTCAAGCCCCTCGAGCAAGCGGGCGATGTCGAAGGAGCGCTGTGCCGCTTGCGCGAGTTCAAACAGCGCGAAATGCTGCGTATCGCCGCCCGCGACCTCGGCCGGCTCGGCGGCACCGAGGAAATCACCCGCGAACTATCCGACGTGGCGGATGTCTGTCTTGAGGCCGTTTGGGGACTCTGCCGCCGGCAGCTCGAAAACCGGTTTGGCAGCCCCCACCATCAGGATCCCTCCGGCCACTGGCGGCGCACCGAGGCCTGCGTGTTCGGGATGGGCAAACTCGGCGGACAGGAACTCAACTACAGTTCCGATGTCGACCTGCTGTTCGTTTATGATGAGGAAGGCAGCGTGTTCCGGGATGCGCCGACGGGACGCAAGGCGCCGCGCGCCACGCTGACCAGCCACGAGTTCTTCAACCGGCTGGGCGAGGCGTTCCTCAACGAGGTGTCGCGCGTCACCGCGGAGGGATTCCTGTTCCGCGTCGATCTCCGGCTGCGGCCCGAGGGCAACAGCGGTCCGCTGACGCGCTCGCTGGCCAGCTATGAGAATTACTACGCCCAATGGGGCCAGACCTGGGAGCGGTTGATGCTCATCAAGGCCCGGCGGGTGGCGGGCGACAACGACGTGGCGGGCGAATTCCTCGAGATGGTGCAGCCGTTCCGCTTTCCACGCGCCATCAGCGAGGGGGCGTTGCGCGAGGTCAAGAATCTCAAGCAGCGCATCGAGAGCGAGGTCGTTCGCTCCGGCGAGGTGGATCGCAACGTGAAACTCGGGCGCGGCGGAATTCGCGAGATTGAGTTCATCGTCCAATCCCTCCAGGTGCTGAATGCCGGCCGGCAGCCTTTCCTGCAGATCTCCCAAACCGTCCCCTGCCTGGCCAAGCTGGCGCAATACCGTCTCCTGCCCGAGGAGGAGACGCGCCGCCTGTCGGACGCCTACTGCTTCCTGCGCGATGTCGAGCATCGCCTCCAGATGGAGGCCAACCTCCAGACGCACACCCTCCCGGAATCCCGACCCGCCCGCGAGCGCCTGGCGCGGCTGATGGGATTCAAAACACTGAAGGCCTTCGAAACGGCTTTGAACGCACACCGCGCCTTCGTGCGGAGCGCGTTCGACCGGCTGCTGCATCAGAAGCAAGAGGTGCCGGCGGCAACGCTGCCCGCATCGTTTGAGTCGGGGGAGGCGGAGTGGAAACGGATCCTGACCCTGCACCGGTTTCGCGATGTGGAAAAAGCCTTCCGGGTGCTGCGCGAATTCGTCGAAGGTCCGGGCTACGTGCACACCTCCCCGCGCACCGTCACGCTCGCCCGCGAACTCCTCCCCAAGCTGTTCAATTATTGCCGGCGCCAGGACGAGCGGTTCCATGGGGAACGCATCACCCGCCCGGTGCTCTCCGA
>JALOTU010000167.1 GCA_025457725.1 Verrucomicrobiota bacterium | reverse complement strand
CGCGCGTATTCACGCCTCCAGTAATGCCGGTACGGGACCCAAAAGTACAGTGACAATCGTGTGACAACAAAGGAACAATCCGGTGGCGTCCCTTGGGGCCGGCTTTCAGCCTCCAACCGCGCTCAGCGCATGGCCCCGCCAAGTCTCAAAATGAGAACTGCTGCAGCGGCCTGCGGGGTGTTGATTCGGTTATTGTCTGGGATTGGCAGACGGACGATACTTCAACCTCAATGATAACATGCCGCAGCGACAGGGTCTTCCATGCACTGGCAATCGTCTTTCTGTTCTTTCCCATCGTGTCGGCGTGGACACAACAGCATCGGGCAACGCATCTCGGCAATCCTTCGACCCGATTTGCTGACCCGATTCAGACTCCGGAAGGTCTGCGCGAACGGTTTTCAGACCCCGGGCTTCAGCGGGATATGGCCTCCATTCTCGATCAGGCTGCCTGGACCGGCAACCTGGACGATCTTCTCGATGCTGCCCGCGAGGGAGAGATTATCGAGATTGTCATTCAGCCGGGGACGATCATGCCCTTTATGTCCTCACGCAAAAGCGGCAGGCCGATTACATTGATGGAGGTGCTTTGGGCGGGGAGCTCGCCTGCCCCCGCGTACGCCTTCTACTTCTCATCCAAGGGTCGTCGCTATCGCTGTGTCACCCCCAAGGCTTGCAGCAACTTCTTCGTGGAAGACCTGGGAGCCCCAAGCCTCGCGTTGTCTTGCGACGCTCCGGATCAGGTGCTCGCGGGGCGCCCTGCCCTGTTATGCCTTGCACTCCGAAATCAGGGCGACGGTGTCGAGCTGAATCCGGCGGTGCAGATTTCTATTCCTGCCGCGGCCAGGCTTGCCAGAATCGCCAAGGGAGGGAGGGTGCAGGCCGACAAGGTCACGTGGAAGCTCGACGGACTTGCACCCGGATCCGAAGTCAAAATATGCGCGGAGTTTGTGAGGGATGAACCTGGATCCCTCCAGGCCTTGTGGACTGCAGCGGGTTCTCTGGCTGCGCCGGTGAGCGCCGCGTGTGAAACCCGTGTGGCGGGAATTCCGGCGATTCTCCTCGAAGTCGTCGACCTCAGCGACCCCGTCGAGGTTGGGAATGAGGTCACCTATTTAATCAAGGTGCGCAATCAGGGTTCTGCCCCGGATTCCAACATACGCATTGTTGCCACTCTGGCGGATAGCCAGGAATTTATTTCTGCCACCGGTGCGACCCGGGCGGAATGCGAGGGCCGGCGGGTGGCCCTGGGCCCGCTGCCGACGCTGGCCCCCCAAGCAGAGGCTTCTTGGAATGTTGTCGTGAAGGCACTGGCATCGGACGATGCGCGATTTCGGACGGAGCTCTTGAGCAACCAACTCGATCGTCCCGTCGTGGAAACTGAATCGACCCGACAGTACTGAGCGACCGGGCGCCAGAAATAATTAAGAGCTTGCGGCTGTGGGGATACCGGATAATATCTGGTTGCATGATCTGGGTGTGCCCACACGCCAGAAAAACCAATCCAGAAGGAGAAAGAATATGAAAAAACAAACCAAAGTTGCGCTGTACCTGTCCTGCTTGGGAATCGCGGTTTCCCTCCTGACCGGCTGCCAATCCACAAATCAACAACACACCACCACGCCACCTCCGAAGGGGGACGAGGAGCTGGAGATGCTTTCAGAGCGCGACTTCGGCCCGTCCTACAAATCCTACGAGGAGAAAGGGGTCAAGTACACCAAGGGTTCCATGGCGTTCCCCACAGGCATCAAGAAGAGCAGTGGTTTGTTGCTGGAAAAGGTGGTGCCTACGGAGGTTATGGCCGGCAAGCCCTTTACCTATGTTTACCAGGTCCGCAATCTGACTGAACATGATCTGCACCTGGTCACCGTCACCGACATGGTCACGGAGAACTTCAGCCCCTCAGACGCCTCGCCCAAGGCGGACACCGTGGAGGGCAGAATCGCAACATGGCAGCTTGGTGAGTTGGGCCCCAAACAGGTGAAGGAGATCGTCGTCACCGGAGTCGCCAAGGACATTGGCACCGTGGTGACGTGCGGTTGGGCAAGTTACAGTCCCGTCATCTGCGAACCCATCAAGGTGGTGAAGGCAAATATTTCGCTGGTCAAAACCATGCCTTCCGAGGCGCTCATTTGCGATCCACTCAATTCCAAACTTGTTGTCCAGAACACCGGCGGCAGCACGCTGACCGGAGTCAAGGTGACCGACACCCTTCCCGCCGGTCTTTCGGCTGAAGGCAAGACGGCCCTGTCGTATGACGTTGGCACCCTCAAGCCGGGTGAGTCCAAGGAGTACCTCTTCGCGGCGACAGCCTCGAAGACCGGCAAGTTCGTGAACACGGCCAAAGTCACCAGTAATCAAGGTGTCGAAGCAGAAGCCACTGCGCAAACCGTAGTCCGCAAGCCGGTTCTGCAGCTCACCTGCAAGTCCGACGCGGAGCGCTTTGTTGGCCGTCCGTTCAACGTTTGTCTGACGGTTGCCAGCACGGGCGACGCCACCGCTGCAGACACCATGGTGTCCCTCGGGGTGCCCGCCGGTGCCACCTTTAAGAGCGCGACAGCAGGCGGGGTTCTCTCCGGCAACGAGATCATTTGGCGCGTGGGAGACCAGGCTCCAAAAGCAACCAAGGAACTGTGCGCAACCTTGGTGGCCGACAATCCCACGAGCCTGAACTTTTCTGCCCGGGCAAGGGGAGCTTGCGCCGACCAGGTCACGACCACCTGTCAGACCAAGGTGGTTGGCATCCCTGCCATCCTGCTTGAGGTGGTTGATCTCGATGATCCGATTGAAGTGGGATCCACTGTAACCTATGTCATCAAGGCCACCAACCAGGGTAGCGCTGCCGACACCGGCATCAAGGTGGTTTGCACGCTGGAAAGCGAGCAGCAATTCGTCTCCGGTTCCGGCACCACCACTGTCAGCGGTTCCGGCGACACCATAACAATGGCGCCGGTTGCCAGCCTCGCGCCTAAGGAGGTGGCCACCTGGCGTGTCAACGCGAAGGCGCTCAAGGCCAAGAACATCCGGTTCAGCGTTTCCATGACTTCGGATAACCTGACTCGCCCAGTCACTGAAACAGAGTCGACGAACCAGTACTAATCACCGATTGGAACAACAGAGGGCTGGCCGCAACGCGGCCAGCCCTTTTTTTGTGCGCGCGGCAGCGCGCACCAATTTGTTGGTCATCGAGAATTGCTCCCGCCGCACCAGTCGGGCGAAGTCCAGGCGCCCAAATGCACCGGAGAGCCTGGCGGCCATCCGAAAGAAGCAAACGTCGTCAGGATCACTTCTTGGCCACGGCTCCAGGATTGGAGATCTTCGCCTGGAACATCTCCCCCTTCTGCTCGACCGCACAATTCAGTTTCTTGGCGGCAGCGACCTCCTTGACCACTTCCAATTTGGCCTTGTCGGTTGTGGAGATCGTAACTGGCGTGGAGTCCATCATCTTGCTGACGGCGGCACGGTAGTTGTCGAGGTTGTTGGCGGCCAGGCACAGGACACTGGTAAGCATCAGTGAGCCGAGTATTGCAGCTAGTTTCTTCATACGCAGTTGTGTTTAGATTCAACCAGTGACGCACGATCACCGGACAGCACGGGTCAAGCATTGCCTCTGCCAAACCGGCAAGCCCCGCCGGTATCCCCCGTCGAATCAAGCCATGCCAACCTCCGGTTGTCCCAAAGCCACTCAGCGGAGGGTGCAAGTTTTACACGCACACAATGGGTGTTCCGTGGTTCCACGGATGGAATGTTCCTTCAAGATCGAGTTGAGGAAGAAGGCGTTTTCAGGCTGACCCCGGTGCTCACGGGCATCGATTTGCGGCATCCTGAAGCCGGGTTTGGGACGGCAGCCGGGTTTGGGATGCCTTACCGAAAGCGGCGCCTTCCTCTTCGCAGCCGCATCGTGCCGGACTTGGGAATCATCTTTTTGAGAAGACCAAACAGTTTATTCGGGGTGGCGGGCTGGTTCATTCCCGCGATGGGTTTGCAATGATGACTGCAGACCGGGCACAGTTTGTGGAGGGATCCTCCTTGCCGTTGCATGAGATGCACACAGACGCCGCAAAAAAGCCTGTGACAGTGACCGCATTCCATGCTGGCGGGAAACTCCGGATGGTTGGAGCAGGCTTTCACGCCTGGAGGCAGCCTGGGCGGTCGTGTCTCTCCCCACTTGGGGATGCTGACTCTTGGGGTCACGCCTTCCACCACGCAGTCAAAGACCCCGATACCGATCACCTGTCCGGATTGAGCCGACGCCTCGACAATGGGCTGACCATCGAGATCGGTGCCATTCGTCGAACCCAAATCCTGAACCATCAACCCCTCCTCTGAAAGTTCCATGATGCAGTGCCGGGAGGAGACGCTGGGGTGCAACAGAACGATATCATTCTCCGGCGCTCGCCCGACCTTGTGTGAGCCCAGCCGCAGTTCCAGGACCCTGTCGGGAGCGCCATCAGCCTGGATGATTAACTTTGCCATTGCCTACCTTCACCGAGCTTATCAGCGCAGGGTATGGCTGTCGCGGAGCAAGTCGAGCCCGATCTTGGGCCCGCTGATGCTATGGGTTTGGCCGATCTGTCTCCGCGATGCAACCCATGCGCTTCCCCGCGGTTTCCCGCTTGGCTGCGGGTGCTTGCGATTCTACGATGAGTCGTATGCGGCCCCTGGTGGCGTTTCTTCTTTACCTAGCCGTGGTGCTACTTGGTGGGCCGTTGCTGGCTCCCTGGCTCTACTGGCTGGCCCAGCATCTCGGCGACACCTGGCCCTGGCTGGCAGACCAACCCTTCCGGCGCTACGTCAATCGCTGTATGCTCGTCGTGGCGCTGTCGGGGATGTATCCGCTGATCCGGGCGTTTGGCGCACGTTCGGCAGCTGAATTGGGACTGGTAAGGCCTGCCGGTCAATGGGGCAGACTCCTGGGCGGATTCGCATTGGGCTTTGCATCGCTGGCTGTGATCGTTGTCGTGTGCATGATTGTCGGAGTGCGGGTTTGGGGTTATGACCTCGATGGGCCCGGGTTTGCCAAGATCCTCGTCGAAGCCGCCCTTGCAGGGGTGGCAGTGTCCATCATCGAGGAACTCTTGTTTCGTGGTGCCATCTACGGCGCGTTCCGCAAGGTGATGAATTGGCCGCTGGCCGCGCTGATCAGCAGCGCCATCTACGCCATTCTGCATTTTATGAAGCGCGTGGACGACATGCCTGCCGACCACTGGTATTCAGGGCTCATCGTGCTGGGCCACATGTTCAGTGGGTTTGCGAACTGGCACGAGCTGATTCCAGGCTTTTTCAACCTGACGCTCGCGGGCATGTTGCTGGCTCTCGCCTACCAGCGATCCGGGAACCTCTATTTCTCCATTGGATTGCACGGGGGCTGGATCTTTTGGCGTCGGGCGTATGGAGCGGTGACCGACCAACCCCGCGTGGACGGCTTGGAAGTGCCGCCCAGCGCCTATGAATGGTTCTTTGGTACGAAGACAATGGTTGATGGATGGCTGGCGGCCATTGTATTGATCGGGGCGTTGATCGTTCTCTGGAAGCTTCCGCTGCACCGCCCAGGCTGGCGCCATGCGGTTGAAGCCTCCGAAGGAAAGCACTGAGGCCCGGGGCGGATGTTCCCGTCGACCTGAGGATAGGCGCAGCGGACCTGTGGATCTCCGCTCCAGTTGAAGCCTTCATCGTGACAAGTGCGGCGCCACGGCAAAATGGCGCCTTGTCCATATCATTGTTGTCAGCGGCTGGAGTTGATTTTCGACGTGACAACTGGCCCGCCAACTCATCAGTTCAAGAGGTGCGGAATCGGAGCCTGATATCCACAGCCAGCCTGAAGCCAGATCGGGTCATCGAACA
>JALOTU010000166.1 GCA_025457725.1 Verrucomicrobiota bacterium | reverse complement strand
CAATTGAATTTCCGCGCCGCGCGGGCCGACCAGCACCTCGGTCAGGCTGGCGTATCCCACATCAAATGCCGCCGTCTTGACCAGGGGCAATTCGACCAGAACCGACAGTGCCGCCCGGATCACCCCACCGTGACAGAAGATGGCGACGGTTTGGCCGGCGTGGGTTTCCAGGATCCGGCGAAGCACTGCTCCAACACGAGTGCAGAGCTGTGCGCCGGTCTCGGCGTTGGGCATGCGGGCGTGCTCCAGCTCGACCAGCCATTCGTAGGGGCTGACCCCGAACCGACCTTCCACCTGTTCCCAGACCATTCCCGTCCAGTCGCCGAAATCCACTTCCCGCAAAGCATCCACCATGTGTGGCTGGGGATGGCCGTTCTTGACGAAGGGCGCCAGGGTTTGCTGCACGCGCTTCATCGGGCTGGCATAAGTGGCATCCACCCGGCGGCTCTCAAGATGGCGGGCCAGCGCCAGCGCCTGCTGGTGGCCGAGATCCGACAGGTTCATGTCGATTCGGCCGCCGAAGGTGCGGTGATAACGGGGTTCAACTTCGGCGTGACGAAGCAGGAGGAGCCGGGTCGGCGTCATGGGCGAGCCTGAATGGGGGATCAGGTGGTGGACAGCGCGGCCTGTTGGGCGGCCAGCAGTTGTTGGATGCCGGCTTTGCCCAAAGCCAGCATGGCCGCCAGTTGCGTCTCGTCGAAGGTGGACTCCTCCCCGGTTCCCTGGAGTTCAATGAACTCCCCGGCGGCTGTCATCACCAGGTTCATATCCACCTGGGCGCCGGCATCCTCGAGGTAACAAAGATCGAGCAGGGGCAGGCCGTCCACGATCCCCACGCTCACGGCTGCCACGGCGGCCAGCAGCGGGCTCGCCGTCAGCTTTCCGTCCGCCATCAGCTTCTTTACCGCCAGCGACAACGCCACCTGCGCTCCGGTGATCGCCGCCGTGCGCGTGCCCCCGTCGGCTTGCAGCACGTCGCAATCGATCCAGACGGTGCGGGACCCCAGTTTTTCCAGGTCCACGGCGGACCGCATGGCGCGTCCGATCAGGCGTTGGATTTCCGTGCTGCGTCCGTCGACGCGTCCTTTGGAACTGTCGCGCGGTTTCCGTGTGAGGGTGGAGTAGGGGAGCATGGAGTATTCGGAGGTGATCCACCCCCCCGTTGCCCCCTGCTCCTTCATCCACCGCGGCACGCTTTCGTCGACGGTCACGCCGCAGATGACCCGGGTGTTACCCCATTCCACCAGCGTGGAACCCGTCGCGTGCGGGGCGATGTGGTTTTGGAACCGGATGGGCCGCAATTGGTCCGCGCGGCGCCCGTCGGCGCGTCTGGCGTTGGCAACGTGTGTCATGATCGGCGGGATGCTAGGGGGCCAATCCACAGCGGGCAACCATGAACAAAGAGATGAACAAAGAGAGTCTCTTGCAACCAGCCCCGGATGTTGCGTGCCCTGCATGACTCCGAGACCGCTTGTCGGCGACGACCCGAGAGATCCGGCTGGAGGCACTTTGGTTTGTCGGGGCTGACAAAAGGCGAAGTCGCCCCGCCAGGCTTCGGGCAAAGCGGTTTGTTCAGAAATCGTCCGCGGCGCGATACGCCTGGATGACGGCCAGTTCGCCCTCCACGCCCTTTCCGGAGTTGCCGTGTTCCATGCCGATGATGACGTCCGTGCTCTTTTGGGCGATGTGACCGAAGACATTGCGGAAATTGATCTCGCCGGTTCCCGGTTCCTTGCGGCCGGGATTGTCACCGCATTGAAAGTAGCCGATTTCGTCCCAAGCCAGGTCGATGTTGGGAATGAGGTTGCCCTCGCTGATTTGCTGGTGATAGATGTCGAACAGGATCTTGCAGGCCGGGCTTTGGACTGCTTTGCAGAGGGCATGGGCCTGATCGGAGTATTGGAGAAAGACGCCTCCGTGGTTGGCGCGCCAGTTCAGCGGTTCCAGGACCATGACCAGCCCGTGCGGTTCGAGGATGTCCGCGCAGCGCCGAAGCAATTCGATGACATTGCCGGTCTGGTAGCCTTCGGAAAGCCGGGCGCCGCTGCTTTCGTCCATGTTCCCGGGCACGACCGTCATCCACTTGGCGCCACAGCGTTTGGCCACCTCCACGGAATCGCGCATGTCCGCCAGCACGGAATCCCAGACGGCCTGGTCCCTCCTGGCGAATGTCAGTTTGCCTATGGAACCGTGCGCGACGAACACGCCCATCCTCATGCCGCGATCGGCCAGGATCCGGCCCACCTGCTCCTGGAGCTGGGGCGTGCGTTTGCCCATGCCATTGTCCTCCCAGGCGGTGAAGCCCTGATCGGCTGCGAAGTTGATCTGGTCGGGCAGATCCTCTCCGGCCGAGTGCCTGAACATCCCGGGATGCGGGGCGTAATGCAGTTTGAATTTGGCCGGGGCGGTCGAGTTGGCGGCTTGGGCTCGTTGGGTTCCGACTGTCGCCAGGGCGGCTCCGGCGACGGTCATTGCGGTGGTGGTGAGGAATTCTCGTCGTTTCATCTGGAATGGATGGATCGAGCTTTGGCCCGGCCTGTTTTGGCCTGGGGAGGACAGCCTGAAAGGAGACCCTGCAATGCTCAAGCCCAAACCATGTAAACGACACTATACAGGTGTGACGGATTTTGATAGCGTTACGTTACCTATGGCACTCGACGACATACTCCTGGAAGCCGAAGACAAGATGACCAAGACCGAGGAAGTGGTACTGCACGAGTTCGCCAGTGTGCGCACCGGCAAGGCCTCCCCGGCCCTGGTCGAGAACATCATGGTGGAGGTTTATGGTTCCAACATGCGCCTGCGCGAGGTGGCCGGCATCAGCACACCGGAGCCCCGCATGCTGGTGATCCAGCCCTGGGACATGGGCAGCCTGCACCCGATTGAAAAGGCGATACAAAAGGCCAACATCGGTCTGAACCCGGCCATTCACGGCAAGCTCATCCGCCTGGTGCTGCCCGAGCTCAGCGAGGAGCGGCGTGTCGAATTCGTGAAGCTGGCGCACAAAATGGCCGAGCACGGGCGTGTGGCGGTCCGCCACGTCCGCCGCGATGCCATGGAACACATCAAGAAGGAAGGCAAGAGCGGCGGGGTCAGCGAGGAGGACGTGGAGCACGCGGAGAAGGAAGTCCAGAAACTCACCGATCAATACATCAAGAAGATCGACGAGCACCTGGCCCACAAGGAAAAGGAAATCCTCACGGTTTAGGGGACTGTCAGTAACTCATCCGATCCAGCTTCACCTTGCCGCGGAAGATCCAGTAGATGCTCACCGTATACGCCAGCACCACCGGCACGCCGATCAGCGCGATGGTCAGCATGATGCCGAGGGTTTTTTGCGAGGAAGAGGCATTGTAAATCGTCAGGCTGTTGGCCGGGTCGGGGTTGCTCAGCACCATGTGAGGGAACATCTCCAGCCCGAACAGCGTCATCAACGAGATCATCGAGACGCACGAGGACAGGAAGGCGCGGAAATCGCGGCGGAAATGGATCTCCCGCGGGATGTTGGCGATGGCCAGCATGTTAACCACCGCCACACTGAACAGCCAGGGATGCGCCCGGACCCTGGCCGCCATGTGGGGCACATAGAGCAGGGTGGCCATGGTGGTGACCGCATAGCAGATGATGAAGAAGATGATGGTGCGGTTGATCCATTTGCGGGCCATCTCCTGGAGCTCCCCCTCGGTCTTCATCACCAGATAAATGGAGCCGTGCATCATGAACAGCGCCACCGTGGTGATTCCGAGCAGCAGGGCGTAGGGATGCAGCAGGCCGGTGAACGTTCCCGCGAATTCCCCGCGCTCATCAATGGGCACGCCCCACGCGATGTTGCCCATGGCCACGCCGATCAGGAAACTCGACAGCAGGCTGCCCCCGGCAAAGCCCACGTCCCACAGCTGCCGCCACCAACCCATGGGCTGCTTGCTGCGAAACTCGATGGCCACCGCGCGGAAGATGAGCGCGAACAGCAGCAGGATGAACGCGAGATAGAATCCGCTGAACACCGTGGCGTAAACATTGGGAAAGGCGGCGAACAAGGCGCCGCCGCCCGTGACCAGCCACACCTCGTTGCCGTCCCAGACCGGTCCGATGGAGTTGAGCATGATCCGGCGGTGTTCGTCCGTCCGGGTGAAGAGATGCAGCGCGCCCACCCCGAGGTCGAACCCGTCCAGCAGCGCGTAGCCGGTGAACAGCACCCCGACGAGCACAAACCACACGGCATTGAGATCCAGCCATTCCGGGTAATTCATGCGTGGGCCCTCCCGTGGTCGGCGAGCCTGCCAGTGGGCTGCAGATCCGCCTCGTCCGGACCGTGCTTGATCTTGTCGTTGAGCACATACACGAACACGGCGAACAACAGCAGATAGATGAAGGCGAAGAGGAGGAGCGACGTCAGCACGGCTTCGGCTTTCACCACGGCTGACAGTCCCTCCGAGGTGCGCAACAACCCGTACACAATCCACGGCTGACGTCCCATCTCGGCGCAAAACCAACCGGCCTGGTTGGCAATCTGTGGACCCAGCACGGAGAAGACCATGATCCACAGCAGCCACCGTTGATGAAACAACCGGCCGCGCCAGCACAGCACCGAACCCACCGCCGCCAGCAGCAGCAGGCCCGAGCCTATGGCAATCATCAGGTGATAGAGCTGGAAATTGGAGTTCACGCGCGGCAGATCCTCGGGAGCGAAATCGTTCAATCCCTTCACCTCCTTGTGATCGCCCAGCATCAGCCGGCTGATGAATCGCGGCACGCTCAGGCTGGTGACGGTTTCGCTTTCCTCGTCCACCCAGCCCAGAACGTGGATGTCCAGTTCACCCGTTTCGTAGTGGCCCTCGAACGCGGCCATCTTGGCGGGTTGATTCTCGATGACGCCCAGGGCGCTGGCGTGGCCGGTGACGAGCTGGAGGCACGCGGCCACCAGGGCGACCGCCAGGCCCACCCGCATGGACGCTTTCGCGAACGCCTCGTGCTTTTTGCGCAGGAGGTAGTAGGCGCTCACGCTGATGACCAGGAACGCGCCGGCCTGCCAGGCGCCGCAAAGCACGTGGCTCAGGCGATCCATCGAGGACGGGTTGAACACCATGGCCCAGAAATCCGTGATCACCGCGCGCGGACCGTTCGGGGTTTCCTCAATCATGTAGCCGGCCGGCGTCTGCTGCCAGGAATTGGCCACCACGATCCACACCGCGCTGAAGTGCGCCCCCAGACAAACCATCCAGGTGGCGAAGTAATGCAGCTTGCGGCCGACCTTGTCCCACCCGAACAGGAGGATGGCGAGGAATCCGGATTCGAGGAAAAACGCGAAGATGCCCTCCGCGGCCAGGGCGCTGCCGAACACATCGCCGACATAACGCGAGTAGGTGGCCCAGTTGGTGCCAAACTCGAATTCCATCACGATGCCCGTGGCGACCCCGATGGCGAAGGTGAGCGCGAAGATCCTGGTCCAGAACCGCGCCAGCTGGTGATACAGGTTGTTGCCCGTCTTGAGCCAGAGCCCCTCCATGATCACGAGACACACGCCCAACCCGATGCTTAGCGGGGGATAGATATAGTGGAACGCGATGGTGAACGCAAACTGGAGCCGGGAGAGCAGGAGCACGTCCATGACGCCCCCCAGCTTGCCGGGAATCTCACGAGAATCAAGCGGTGGAACGCCGTTTTTTATTGGGGAATCCTGCGTTTCACCCGATATGTTCCCAGACCAAGAGGAGCGCAGACAGCCCTGTATACGCGCATTGCAGGTCGCCACCAACGACGACCGGTGAACTCTGCAGTCCACGTGCCGGGGCAAGTCCCAGTTGAATTGGTTTGGCTTCCCTTGACTCGCAAACCTCAGCCAAATCCCTCACGGCCAGCGCAGCCGGTAGAA
>JALOTU010000165.1 GCA_025457725.1 Verrucomicrobiota bacterium | reverse complement strand
CGGCATGGCGGCGGTGATGCCCACGAGGGTGTTGTCCTTCCGGCACAGCTTCACCAGGGTGTCGCCCATGACGTCCTGATGACGATGGGTTCCTCGAAGGTCTTGGCGAACTCGAGCGTGCGGATCAGCAGCGGCAGATCATGCCCGTCGATCGGTCCCAGATAGCGAATTCCCATCTCCTCAAACAGAATGGCGCTGCCATAGCCGCCGCGCCCGTCCGTGCCCGGCCCGGACGGCGCCTGTTCCAGCGAGATGTCCGTCATGGCTCCCTTGAGGAACTCCTCCGCCTTGTGCCCGAGTTTCAGGGCCCAGTCGCCCTTGGGCAATCTCCTCAGCCACTGCGCAAAATCATGGGCCAGCTTGTTGTAGCGGCGATCCGTGGTCAGCTTGCCCAGGTAGGTGGCAATGGCCCCGACGTTCTTGGCGATGCTCCACTCGTTGTCGTTGAGGATACCGATGAACTTCTTGGTGGTGGTCGAGATGTTGTTCAGCGCCTCGAAGGAGACCCCGTTGGTCAGGGCGGCGTCGCCGAAGACGCACACCACATGTTCATCCGACTTCCGCTGGTCGCGCGCCGCGCACATGCCCAGCGCCGCGGACAAGGCCGTGCCGGCATGGCCCGCGCCGTAGCAGTCGTGCTCGCTTTCCGTCCGCAGGGCAAATCCATTGAGCCCGTTGGTGGTGCGGATGGTGTGGAACCGCTCCTTGCGCCCGGTCAGCAGCTTGTGCACGTAGCATTGATGGCTGACATCCCAGACGAACTTGTCCTTGGGTGTCTCGAAGACGCGGTGCAGGGCCAGTGTCAGTTCCACCACGCCAAGGTTGGGGCCCAGGTGACCGCCGTTCTTTGCCAGCACCCGGATCAGTTCGTCGCGAATCTCCCCGGCCAGTTGTTGCAACTGGGGTTCGGTGAGTTTTTTTACGTGGATCGGACTGTCCACCATGTCGAGATATCGGCTCATGTCATTCTTCGGCAGCCTCGGGGGTCAGTGACCTGAGTTTCAGGGCGCCGCCGGCGGCTTTCTCCAACTGCTGAATTTTGATTTCCGCATCCGCCAGCCGGCCTTGGCAGGCCTGGGCCAGCTTCATGCCCTCTTCGTACCGCGCCAGCAAGGTTTCCAAAGGCAGTTCCCCCGATTCCATGGCTTCCACGATGGCCTCGAGTTTTTCCAATGCTTCCTCGAAGGGCAATCGTTCCAACTTGCCACCCTCTGGAGTCTTGCCCGGTTTGGACATGCCGGAAACCTAGGGGAAAGCCAGGCAGGCGTCCAGCTTTGCTCGCAGGCCCCAAATCCCCGCCAACACGACCTCCCAAACGGGGTAACCGGATCTCGCACCCTGACCGTGATGCTTCCCGCTCCGTGCTTTTCCGGGAACGGACAGATCAGGGAAGGCTTTGCGTCCGCCACAGTTTCGAACCTGCCGAGGGCGATACGGGCAGAACCACTGGGGCGACAGGCGTCATGTTGGTGGCAGCGGGCACCCAGGAATCCCAGTTTGGCGAATGCTCCAATGCGAATCGCTGCCCGGAGGGTCCGTTGACCTCGAGCGCGAGCACGCCACCGGACAAACCGAGATTCAACCCGAGTGGAACGACAGCCTGATAAGTGATGCGGTTGGCGGCCAGATCGGCGGCCAACTGGCCGCCGGGGTAATTCAGAATCCACGGAGCGTAGCTGTCGTCCCCGCGCAGGTGATATTCAAACCATCCCGCCATGTAGCGGCGGTAAAGCGCCTGTCGCGTCGAGTTCGCACCGCCACAGGTGAGGATGCTCAAGAAGCCGGCCGGATCTTGCGGATCGGTGTGGTTGGCGCCCACAATCTTCAGGCCGCGGCGCACTCCCCGGGCCGCCGCATAAAGCAGTTCGGCGCTGCCGTTCGCGTTGCAGGCCGAAGGCTCGGACCAGGTCATCGCCACGGGCACATTCAAGGTAGCCAGCGCGGCCACGCCCTGTCCGCCATTGTCCACCGGGTCCATCAACGACAGCACCCGGATGCGCGGATCGCTGGCCGCCGCCAGGATGGCGCTCAATCCGCCTGCGGAGTGCCCGGTGGCACCGACGGCTTGCGTGCGCACCTGGCCGAAGAAAATGGAGGCCGGATCCGCGTTCCGTGCCAGAATCCAATCCACGCACTTGCTGAGGTCCTGCCCGTTGCGGGCGTGGTCGGAACCGCCGTTGAAGGAGGGGATCAACACCAGGTAACCCCGCGTGGCCAATTGCAGCCCTTGATTGACGTGCTGGTTGCGCGATTGGGCAAATCCGTGTCCCAACACGATGACCGGACATGGCCCGGCTGCCCCATCTACGCCGCTCGCTGTGGTGCCGGGAAAATAAACGTCCGTGGTCAGCGTGGCGTTCTGAGTGCCCGGGATGCCAACGGTCTGGCGGGCGGAGGCGAAGGGGCCGTCCGCCGAGGGATCTGAAGCGGCGAACGCCGCGCCGGCCGCCAGCAGAGTCAGGAGCGATCTTCCAATCATTGGACCGTAGATTAGCGCAACACGCGACTGGCTGCCAGCGCGCAGAGCGCAAAACGTGTCAGTCCGGGCAATGTATAGTTCTGAACCAACTGGAGAGGGGATGGCATGCAGGTGGGTCAATTTGCCGGCTGGAAAGCCGGCGATACCGTCCGGATCGAGACGCGTCTGCCCTGGAGCGGGGTGTGCGCGGGCTCGACACCAGCAACGTTTTCCTGCTTTGATCTGCGCCGCATGAAACAAAGGATTGTGACCCTGGACATGGAAGGCGTGCTCACGCCGGAGATCTGGATCGCCGTTGCCGAGAAGACCGGCATCGCCGAACTGCGCCGCACCACGCGGGATGAGCCGGATTACGACGTTCTCATGCGCTACCGCCTGGATCTGCTTGACCGCCATGGCATCAAGCTTTCGGACATCCAGGCGGTCATTGGTTCCCTGCCTCGCAAAGCAGGCGCGCTGGAGTTCCTGAATGAGCTGCGCGCCCTGACCCAGGTCATCATTCTCTCCGACACCTTCGAGCAATTCGCGTCGCCCCTGATGCGCCAGCTCGCCTGGCCCACGCTGCTCTGCCACCGGCTGGTGGTGGAAAACGATCGCATCACCGGCTACCAGCTGCGCGTGCCCGACCAGAAGCGCCGGGCTGTGGCGGCGCTCAAGTCGCTCAATTACCACGTGATCGCCGCCGGCGATTCCTACAACGACACCACCATGCTGCTGGAAGCCAATGTTGGTTTCCTGATCCACGCGCCCGAGAAGGTGAAGCAGGAGTTCCCGCAGTTCCACGCCGCCGGGACGCTGGAGGAGCTGCTGACCTTGATCCGACAGGAGCTTTGAAATGGCCGTTGGCGAGTGGCGTGTTTCTTCATACCTTCCCCGCGCATGAGCATTCTTGCGGAACTGGAATGGCGGGGATTGATCTCGGACAGCACGGATCGGGAGGCGTTGGCCGCCCGTCTGGGGAGCCCGACCACGCTCTATTGCGGGTTTGATCCCACGGCGGACAGCCTGCACGTCGGCAACCTGGTCCCCCTGCTCGCACTGCGTCGCTTTCAGTTGCTGGGGCATCATCCCATCGCCATAGCCGGCGGGGCCACCGGCAGCATCGGCGATCCGAGCGGCAAGACCGCCGAACGCCAGTTGCTCACGCGGGAGCAGCTGGATCACAACATCCGCCGGGTGAAAGGACAGTTGCAGCGGTTGCTGGATTTTGAGACCCGGGTCAACCCCGCCCGCCTGCTGGACAACGCCGTCTGGACGGTGAACGTCAGTTACCTGGACTTTCTCCGCGACATCGGGAAGCACTTTTCCGTGAACCAGATGGTGGCCAAGGAAAGCGTGCGCGCCCGGATGGAGGATCGCGAATCCGGCATCAGCTACACCGAGTTCAGCTACATGCTGCTCCAGGCCTACGACTACTTTGTGCTGTGCCGGGACTGTGATTGTGAGCTGCAGATTGGCGGGAGTGATCAGTGGGGGAACATCACCGCTGGAATTGACCTGACGCGCCGCAAGTTGAGCCTTTCGGTGCACGGCCTCACCCTGCCCCTCATCACCAACGCCGACGGATCCAAGTTTGGCAAGACCGCCGCCGGGGCGGTATGGCTCGATCCCGCCCGGACCAGCGTTTACCGCTTTTACCAGTTCTGGATCAACACGGACGATCGCGATGTCACCCGGTATCTGAAATATTTCACCTTCCTTTCCCGGGAAGAGATCGCGGCACTGGAGGAAGCGCACTCGGCCAACCCCGGGGCCCGGGAGGCGCATCGGGCGCTGGCCAGAACGGCGACGGATCTGATCCACGGCGAAGCCGCCACGCAGGAGGCGATCCGCGCCAGCGAAATCCTCTTCGGCGGGTCGCTGGAGGGAATCGGCGAAGGCACCTTCAACGAGATTGTGGGTGAAGTGCCGACGCAGCCCGTTGAGAAATCCCGGCTGGAGGGTGCGGGGGTGCCATTGCTCGACCTGCTGGTGAGCGCCGGGTTGTGCCCGTCCAAGGGGCAGGCGCGCAAGGATGTTCAGGGCGGCGGGATTTACATCAACAACCTGCGCGAAGCCGACCCGCAACGAACCGTCAGTTCCGGCCAGCTTTTGTTCGGGAAACACCTGCTCCTGCGCAAGGGCAAGAAAAATTACACGGTGGTGTCCGCACAGTAACCGCTCGAGCCCTTTCGGGGGGCAACCGGCGGAGACGCCCACCTGCCCCTGCAGGCAGCGCGCGACGTTACCGGGGAACAAACGCCATCAGGATTCCCAGCAGCAGGAGAAACAGGATTCCGACAAAGACAATGAACCGGTTCCGGGCGACGCGCTTCTCATACCGCAACGGGCGCAGCCCTTGGATTCCGCCGGCAGCCAGGTAGCTCACCAGCTTGGGGTTCGAGGTGGTGGGCGCGCGAAAGAAGTCCTTCACCCTGGCAATCAGTCCCGGCAGATCATACTTCCGCACGCCGAGCTCGTTGATGTGGAGCGTTTCACGATCCGACAGCGGGTGGGAGGTCAAACGCCGATGGTGCACCTCCGCCAGTTCCAGTTCCCGATGCTGCCTGACCGCGCCACGGGCGTCCCGATCCTCCAATCGATCGTCCCCGCCAAAGGGATCTTTCGAAGGGGCGGCGGCCCCTCGTTCCAGTTTGGATTCGTACCGGCGAATCTGGGCTTCAAGCGCGGCGATTTCAGAATTCAACGCGCGAGCACGATGGGAAATCGGATCGGCTTTTTTCCTGAAAAGGCGCATGGCTCCTCAGGTTCAACGCTGAAACAGCAACCAGGCGAACAGGCCCATGGCACCCAGGCCCACCAGGGCGATCGGCCAGGTCAGCGCCAGGCCCAGTTTGCAGGCTCGCAGCAGGCTGATCTCGGAGAGCAACGATGCTGCTCCCGGCGCCTCGCCGGGGTTCGACTGGATATGCGGCGTCTTCCCGGAGAGGATGGGAAACTTGAGCCGACAGGTGTTCCACTCCATGCGGGCGTTCTCCAGGGTGGTCAGCGCCCGGGTCAGCTCCTTGTGGAAGGTCTCGCCCGTCCAGGATCCCTCCTGGATGGCCTCGATCTTCTCCAAGGCATCACGCAATCCCTCCACCGCCTTGTGGGTCTGTTCCGCTTCCTGGCGGGCCGAGAATTCCGCCTCTTCCAGCAACCCGATGCCACGTTCCAGATTCTGCAGCATTTCCTGTCGCCCCGTCTGGAACTCCGACTGGCGGCGGCGGGTGTCCTCGAGTTCGGCGCGCTGACGTTCCAGCTCCTCCTGGGCGCGCTTGAGTTCAATCAGTTTCTGCTGGGCTAGTTCGAACCCATGGGCGGAGCTTAAGAATGACCCGGCTCCATGTAAAGCAGCTGCGGGAGAGTTTCGCGTGAAATCCATGTGGCCGAACCTGACTCTCTGCGAATGGGCGAACTTGGGATTGCCAGCCGTGTTCGCGGACCGCAGAATTCGCGCGCCAGCCCGGAAACCCGGGTTGGAGAAGCAATTTGTGAAGAACTATATCCTCGACACCAATGTACTCCTCCACGACCCCAATTCCCTGCAGAGCTTTCAGGAGCACGCCGTCCTGATCCCCATCGAAGTCATCGAAGAAATCGACCGTTTCAAGCGTGAATCCAGCGAGCTGGGCCAGAATGCCCGAACGGTTTCCCGGATGCTCGATGCGCTCCGGGAAAGCGGGCGCCTGAGCGAGGGAATCAAACTCCCCAATGGCGGGCGCCTGAAGGTGGTTTACGAGGGTGGGAACAAAGGAAACACCAAGGAACTGCCGGATTTCGCCAGCGACACGGTGGACAATCGCATCCTTGCGCTTGCGCTCAAGATTCAACGGAAAGCGCCCAAAACGCAGACAGTGCTGGTGACCAAGGACATCAATCTGCGGATCAAGGCGGATGCCCTGCGATTGCACGCGGAGGACTACGAGACCGACCGGGTATTCATCAAGGACCTCTACACCGGGATGATTGAAACCACGCTCCCCACGGAGAAGCTCGCCG
>JALOTU010000509.1 GCA_025457725.1 Verrucomicrobiota bacterium | reverse complement strand
GAGCCTGGGACGGCAAGCGGATTTGAGGTGCTCAATCGGAATCGGCACCAGGGATTCCGAGGCGGCGGGGCATGCACCAGGTTATCCGAAATGTCACTGGCAGGCCATCACACGACGGGATAGGATCGACCAGACTTTGGCGGGGGACAGATCATGAAACGGCTTGGCATCATTGCTCTGACTTTGGCTGTGTTTGCGGCGGTGGCTTGGTGGCTCCTGTCTCGTCCGCGCGGGGAGGCCCGGGTCGCCCTCGAGGAGACCCGGAGGATCTTGCGGGCGGAGGGGTTTAGGACCGACCTGACCGATTTCAACTTTGCGACCAGTCGCGACGTTCAGCGCCGAATGAGTGCCCTCACCAACCTCCTGGCGCTCATCCGCAACCCGGACGATGCGGAAGCGGCACGACGCATGGCGGGCACGCACGAACAGCCGGAGCTCATGGCGGGGGTGGGAGCTGATTGCGCCGTTGTGACCTGGAAACTGGATCGGTTGACAACGCGTTCCGGCGAGGATGCCTGGCCCATCGTGCGCGAGGAGATGATCGAGCATCAGAGCCTGATCGACCCGGCCTGCGAGGTGGCCTTGTCCGGTGCCATCTGTTTTCACCTGGATGCCAAAGCGGGGCACCGGGTGTTGCTGCCGCACTTGGCCGGGCTCAAGGAGGTCACGCGGATCCTTTCCCAGCGCGCACTTCTCGAATTGCACGACGGGAATTCCCTGGCGGCCTGGACGAATCTGCTGGGGGCCACGCGGTTGGTGAGCAACTACCAGCCCAGGCCGCTGGAGATCTGCCACCTCGTCCGCTGTGCCTGCGCGACCATCGCCTACGAAGGGACTTGGCAGATTCTGCAAGCAGGCGGGTAGGCGGATGAACAACTGGCGGAACTCCAGCGGGAATGGGAATCCGTGGACTACTTCAAGGAGTGGCCGGAGACGGCGGCTTTCGGCCGGGCGGCGGCCGTGGACGCGTGCCAGCTCGAGCGCCAGACACCAATCAGCCTGGGGATGACCTTGGGGGACATGATTCGATCGCCCCTGAATGCCTGGGCACGATTGTTGAATTACCGGCGCGAGCTCGCCTATCGGCGCGGGGGGAGTTACGAGGATGAAGCCGCCCTGCTGCTCCATTACCGGGATCGCGAACTCGAATTGCGGCGGGCAGTTCTGAGTCCGAGTTGGTCGGATATGCGGACGCTGCCCGGGGTGACGAACCTGGTGGCTTTTCAATCGCAGCATTCGTCCCGACTGCTGGCTCCGGACCGCACGCACCCGAGGATCTTTGAGGGAACCACGACCAACGGAGTAATCCAGGCGCGCTGGAACTTGATTGATGGTCAGGGAATGCGGTTCACAAACGAGTCGTTCCGAGTCCGCTTCCACCTGACCCGGCCGGAAGATCACGAAACAACTCCTGCACGAACCTCTCCCTGAACCCCGCAACGCCGACTTCCAAGTGGACCCCCTTTGCCGGCTGGAAAGCCGGCGCTCGTGAGCGAGTGGTGCATCCCGCGCTCCGGTGCCAGAGCTAAAGACGCACGAGCATAGTTATCGCCCGGACTGGAGGACAACGGGTGCCGGATCGAATGAGCCGATGCCGTTACTCGGGCATCTTCAACTTGAGCAGTGTGGAGGCTTGGGAGACGTCTTTGTCACCACGCCCGGATAGGTTGACGATAATAAGTTCCTCCCGGTCCATGGCGGGCGCTCGTTTGATGCATTCGGCAGCGGCATGGGCGGATTCAAGCGCGGGAATGATGCCTTCCAGGCGGGCGAGGGTCAGGAAGGCGTCCAGGGCCTCCTGGTCCGTGGCGAAGGTGTAATCGACCCGGCCTTCATCGTGGAGCCACGCGTGTTCCGGACCCACCGCCGCGTAATCCAGCCCTGCGGACACGCTGTGGGTGAGTTGGATCTGGCCCGCCTCATCCTGGAGGATGAAGGAGCGCGTGCCCTGCAGCACGCCGAGCGAGCCGCCTTGAAAGCGAGCCGCATGCTTGTTGGGTTGGATGCCTTCGCCGCCGGCCTCCACCCCGACCATTTTTACCGCCGCATCCCCGAGGAAGGGGTAGAACAGTCCGATCGCATTGGACCCTCCGCCGACACAGGCGATCAGCAGTTTGGGCAGCCGATTCTCCTTCTCGAGGATTTGCCGGCGCGCCTCGTCGCCGATGACGCGTTGGAAATTGCGCACCATCTCCGGGTAGGGATGCGCGCCATAGGCGGTGCCGAGAATGTAATGGGTGCTGCGCACGTGGGTGACCCAGTCCCGCATCGCCTCATTTACCGCCTCCTTGAGCGTCTGCTGGCCGGCTTTGACCGGAATTACCTCGGCGCCGAGCATCTTCATGCGGTAAACATTGAGGGCCTGCCGCTCGCAATCCACCGCTCCCATGTAGATGACGCATTTGAGGCCGAACATGGCGGCGACGGTGGCGGTGGCGACGCCATGCTGGCCGGCGCCGGTTTCGGCGATGATCCGGGTCTTGCCCATGCGCCGCGCGAGAAGGATCTGACCCATCGAGTTGTTGATCTTGTGCGCACCGGTGTGGAGCAGATCCTCCCGTTTGAGATAGATCTTGGCGCCACCGAGATGCCGGGTGAGACGCTCGGCATAGTAGAGCGGCGTGGGGCGGCCGCAAAACTCCCGGAGATAGTAATCCAATTCCTTCTGAAACGCCGGGTCC
>JALOTU010000164.1 GCA_025457725.1 Verrucomicrobiota bacterium | reverse complement strand
GCCCAGCAATTCCCCCTTCAGGCAGAGGGATTCGTCGCCGCGCCGACAGAATTCGCATTCGCCGCAAAACAGGTTGGACTGAACCGCCACCCGATCGCCCGGCCGCCAGCCGTCCACCTTCGGGCCGACCGCATCCACCACCCCGGCGATTTCTCCCCCGGGAGTGCGCGGCAGTTTCAACGGCATCGGCAGGCCGGCGGATTCCAACCAGAGGTCCAGATGATTCAGCCCGCACGCATAGACCCGGACGACGACCTCGTCCGGACCGGGTTTCGGATCGGGAAGGGTTCCGAAGGTGAAGCGCCCCGGCGATCCATGTTCCATCAGTTGAAAGGCTTTCATGACAAATGGTGTTCCGCCCCGCCCGGCGTGCGAAGGTGGCCGGACTCGAATCTATCAAAAGTAGTCCGGTTCATTGCCGGGTTTCCACTTGATATTGCAACCCATGCTGGGCGTTTGGTCGGCGGCGACCGGACGTCCTCCAATCAGCGCTGCCACAGCGGCACGCAGGTCCGCACCCGTTACCGGCCGGCCGTTGCCCGGTCGACTGTCATCGAACTGGCCGCGATAAACCAGTTGCCTGTCCCGGTCAAAGAGGAAGAAGTCCGGGGTGCAGGCGGCGCGATACGCCTTCGCCACCGCCTGGGATTTGTCGTGGAGGTAGGGAAACGTGTAGCCGGCCGATTTCACCTCCTGCGCCATCCGGGCGGGACTGTCGTCGGGATGCTTCACCGCGTCGTTTGAGCTGATGGCGATGACCGCCACTCCGCGGGTCTGCATTTCCCTGCCAAACTGTGCCAGGCCCTCGCGGATGTGTTTGACGTAAGGGCAGTGGTTGCAGATGAATGCCACCACCAACGCCGGGGCGGAGGCGAAGTCCGAGAGCGAAACCAATTTTCCGTTGGTGTCAGGCAGGCTGAACTCCGGCGCCGGGGTCCCCAGCGCCAGCATGGTGGAAGGGGTAAGTGCCATGCGGCTGAGTCTGGGCAAAACAGGGCTTCTTGTCGAGCCGACATCCGCCGTGCCACCCGTTCTCAGTTGTTTGTCTGTGCCGGCCAGGCCTGCCGCGATCCGAATAGGGTCAGGCCCCTGCGGATTGGGCGGGAGAGAGCGGCGTGCTGGCAAATGCCGGTTCGCTCCGAGGGGACGGGGTTGACGCGGATGCGCTCTCCGCCGTGTTGCCGGTGTTGGAGGAGTTGGGCTTGGCCGGAGGTTTGGCTTGGCGCGCGGCATCCGGATGCTTGGCCCGCTTGTGTTTGGGCAGCGGACTGACCATGAGCACGATGGTGCGCCCGTTGAGTTTGGGCTGGAAATCCGCCTGACCGTAGGCTGACACGAGTTCAATAAATCGCTCCACGACTTGAAAGCCCACCTCCGTGTGCGCCATCTCGCGTCCGCGAAACCGCAGTGCCACCTTTACCTTCATGTCCTCGCAAAGGAAATCGATGGCATGCCCCACCTTCACCCCCAGATCATGGGGATCGATGCGCGCGCTGAGTTGAACCTCCTTCAGAAGGCTGACGTGCTGGTTCTTCCTGGATTCCTTCTCCTTTTTGGACTGCTCGTATCGGTACTTGCCATAATCAACCACACGGCAGACCGGGGGTTCGGCATTGGGAGCCACCTCGACAAGGTCCACACCCCGATTCCGCGCCAGCGTCAGGGCATCACCGATGGACAGGATGCCAACCTGGGTGCCGTCGGCATCCACCACGCGAACTTCGCGGGCGCGGATTTTTCCATTTATCCTGACGAATGGACCGGAGGAACGACTGGAACGTGAACGGTAAGGGCTGCTCAAGCGGCCCCTTTCGGTTGAAGCATAATCATCTGGGAAGATTTCTGACTGACAAAATCACTGGCTAATTTCCTTCCTGAACTATCGCAGGAAGGGCTGTTTCGCAAGTAAATTCTGACAAAAACCGGGCTTCACTTCTTCTGGGGGGCTGCGTTTTCGGTCCGCGCGGCCTGGACCGCCGCGGTTATTTTGGCGGCCAGTTGCGCGGATTCCGCCAGCGCCTTCGTGGCTGCCTCGCGGCCCTGGCCGATCAACTCGCCGTCAAACTGGACCCAGGCCCCCTTCTTTTCGAGCACTCCGAGTTTGAGTCCGACATCCAAAAGGCTGCCCATCTGGTTGACGCCCTGGTCGTACATGATCTCGAACTCGGCCTCGGCAAAGGGCGGCGCCACCTTGTTTTTCACCACCTTCACCTTCACATGATTGCCGATGGCGTTGCCGCTCGAATCCTTGATGGTTTCCTTGCGGCGGATATCCAGGCGCACGCTGGCGTAGAATTTGAGCGCCTTGCCTCCCGGGGTGGTTTCCGGATTGCCAAACATCACCCCCACTTTTTCGCGAATCTGGTTGGTGAAAATGCAGGTGGTTCTCGCCTTGGCCAGGATGGCGGTCAGTTTGCGCAATGCCTGGCTCATGAGGCGTGCCTGCATGCCCATGGTCGCCATGCCCATGTCCCCCTCCAGTTCCGCCTTGGGCACCAGGGCCGCCACGGAATCCACCACGATCACGTCGAGCGCGTTGGAGCGCGCCAGTGTCTCGCAGATGGTCAAGGCCTCCTCCCCGCTGTCGGGTTGCGATACCAGAAGATCGTCCAGGTTCACCCCGAGTTTCTTGGCATAGCCGGGGTCCAGCGCGTGTTCCACATCGATGAACGCCGCCAGTCCTCCCGCCTTTTGCGCGTTCGCCACGATGTGCAGCATCAGCGTGGTCTTGCCCGAGGATTCCGGTCCGTAAATCTCCACCACCCGGCCGCGGGGCACGCCCCCCACCCCGAGGGCGATGTCCAATCCGATGGCGCCGGTGGGGATGACATCAATCTTCACCTGCGCCCGCGCATCGCCCAAACGCATGATGGCGCCGTCGCCGTAGGATTTGTTGATGCTGGAAATTGCGGCGTCCAGTTCCCTCTGGCGCGCGTGCCCTGGTTTTGCGGTTTCCGTTCCCTTGTCGCTGGTCTTCTCCGAAGCTTTTGCGGCCATATTCAGTCCCTTGATTGATTCCTTGTTCTCGAACGACGAAGCCTATGCAAGCAGCCGGATTGAGTCAAACAGAGTCCATGGGCGGATGCGGACCGCCGGCAGACGCTTCACCAGAGGAAGGATTTGTACTCGTCCAGCATTTCCCCGTTGCACCACAAAGTTGCCCGCCAGGCGGTGATTTTTCCGAATTGGACGTAGTCCTCACCGGTCAGTTCCAGGTTTGTCCAGCGCCGGAGGGAGGCCCGTCCATCCAGCGTGATTTCGAGGGTTTTGGAGCGGGGCAGCTTTTCCTCATAGAGCCCCAGCAACTCGATGCGCACGATGAGCTGCTCGTCCGCCGCCTCTTTGGCCTTCCACAACACGCAGTAGCGGATGCCGGAAACTTTCTCCGGATGTTTTGCCAGATAGGCCTGGTAGGCGTCGCGATCAAAAAGACTGGGGGAAACCGTGGTATGTCCCTGCAAGTCGATGAGCTGGGGCAGGACCTTGATCACCTCGCCTTTGGGCGGTTTGGCCGATGGCTGCGCCGGGGCGGCAGTGCACAGCCCCGCGGCCAGGAGGCAGAGAACAGTCAAGACGCGCGGCACGCGTGAAAAATACGTTCCCGGGCTCCGATGACAATCCCGAAAATGCCGCGGCTCAGGGTGCCGCAGGCGGGCCGGGCGCAGCCTCCTCGGTCTCTGCCGGAGCCGGCAACGCCTCATGGGAAGGAGTCTGCGGGGCGAAGATGCCGCGGAAGAACCGGACCGGGCTTAACGGCGCCAGGATGATTCGGGGCAGGAGATAAAGAGGCTGCGCCTTGGGAGCGTTCAGCGTCCCGGTGATCTCGATGATCATGGCTTTGCTCAAGGGTGTGAGGGCCAGGCTCACGATCTCCCCCACTACCAGCGTGTCGCGGAGGATCTCAGCTTCCGCGACCGCATTCACCCGGCCTTGGAAATCCACTGTTCCCGCGTAGAGCAGGCGCATGTTGGAGCTGTGAATGACCAGGTCCTCTGTTCGTATGACGCTGTTGGTGATGCTGAACCGTCCGTCCGCCTCCCGCGCGCGGCTGTTCCCCAACCCGGGTACGAACACCTCCAGCACCGGGGAGATGATCCCGAAAACCGGCACGCTCCAAAGAAACCCGTCGCGGAGGTTCGCGTGGCCGTAGCCGAACCAGGATGCGAAATCGCCCGTGTTCGCGTTGGTGATGCTCAGTTCCCCGGTGAGCCGGCCTTCCAGCTGGTTGGTGGACTGGAACACGCCGGCCACCAGCGGGCCCAAATCGGCATCGGCCACGCTCAAGTTGAATTGAAAATCGGCGTCCTTCTTTCCCGTGAAATCAAAAAACGCCCGGCCCGAAGCGGTTCCGTCGTAGAAGCCGGCACGCCGGATGTCGATGCCCACCGTGTCACCCCGCCAATGCACATGCGCGTTCACGTCGCTCAGTTCAAATGTCGCCCACTCAAACGGCCCCCCTTCGAGGTCGAACTGCAGGTCGGCTTCAGCCGTGCCGGTGAGTGGAATGCATCCCTCAACCCGGCTGTGGGGGGCGTTCAGAAATCGATACGGCTCGATGGCCCGGACGACATTGGTTCCGATGGCCGTGGCAACGTTCATTGGTGGCATGGTGGTCACGCCGTTGGACAGGAACGCGCGATTCCCGACCAGGTCGAAGCTCAGTGAAGTGGCACCGGCTTCGCCCTGGCTGTTCGTGACGCGCGGTTCGTTGACGGTCAGGATGAGGTTGGTCAGACCCAAGCCGGCCTCAAGCGTATCCATGGACTGGCCCCGGAAGGCGACATCGGTGGCCTGCACCGTTCCCCATCCCTTCAAAGTCTTCGCATCGTGCCAGCTGCCGGTGAGGGTCAGGTGCATCTGCGGCGGGGAGCCGAAGTGCAGGGTGTTCAACACCTCCCGCGTTTCGACAGCTTCTTCGGGAATCAGGATCAGCACCGGCGTGGGATCCACCGCGCCATCGACCTTCCAAAGGAACTCGGCGGTACGGTCGTTGTTGCGGTGTTCCACCGCAAGAAAACCGTCCGGCCGCCGGAGGTTCAGGTCCGGGAGGTGCCAGCACATGTTGGAATACGTGAAATGCGAGGAGGCACCGGACAATGGAATGCGGCGATATGTGCCTTCCCCCACCGCAAACTGCCCGTTCAAATAGAGCGAAGGGACCAGGTTGCCCGGCCAGCGAAGATCATAGGGGCGCCATTCAGGAAGCGTGATCGCCCCGACACCCCGGGCGGTTGGCGGCCGGACATAGGTGAAGAGGTCGAGCCAGTCCACCGCCTCCTGCGGCAGGGCGGGGTAGAGTGCCTTCGGATCGAAGTCGGTCGACGCCTTGAATTGAAGTCGGCCGGAAGCGGCATCGAACACCACCCCGGCCTGCAGATGCCCTCCGGCGCACTCCACGAACAGGTTGGTCACGGACAGTTCCGGGGCGGACCAGGAGCCGGCGAGTTCCAGGTTGGTGATGGAGAGCCAGGGCGTCTCCACCCGTTCGGCGTTGACGCTGCCTTCAAGCGCAAACGGTTCGAGGTCCGCAAAGAGGTGTCGGGGCAACTCGGTGATGCGCCGGTGATCGCCTTCAAACGGTGAGAGTCGAAGCCGCGTCCGAACCCCGCTGGCCCGCGAGAAGGAGGTGGAGAGTTCCGCGGCTCCCAGGTCCAGTTCGGCGGCCACCGGAATCGGGTTGGTGCCGTTGCATCTCCAGCCCAGGGAGCTCTTCAAGTCCACCGCACCCGCCCACAGGGTGCTGAGCTCATGTGCGGACAGGGCTGTCCGGCCGGCGAGCAGCGTGCCGGATTCGGCCACGCAGGAGAACACGGATTCGAGAATCACGTTCTCACCCCGCCCGTATTCACTGGCGACCCGGTCTGCCTGCACCACAATCACAATCTCGGAACAGGTGCCGTCATCCATGGGGTTTACCCGGAGCGTCACTTCCGGGTTTGCCACCATGCCCAGGGGGGAAGTGGCGGCATCCACCTTGAGGGATGCCCGGAGCGCAAGACGTTCCGGGGCGGCCCCATCGAGATCGAATTCCACCCGGACCTCCGGCGGGTTCAGGCAGACAATATCGTTGCGGATTTGTGAAATGGCCTGCCAGATCTCGTAGGCCGGCCCGCGGTCCGCATCCACCCGGTGTCGCAGCAACGACCAGTTCTGGATCAACTGCAGGTTGGCCGCCGTGCCCGAGGCCGAAACATTGCAGCCGGCGATCTCGCCCTGCAACAAATCCATCGACATGCCGACGCCGGGCTCGAAGCGGATGCGCGAGTGCAGGCGGGTTGCCGTCAGCTGCCCGGGCACGCCGTTGGTTTGCGGGTAGGGCAGGATGAGCTGCCCCTCGGTGATCA
>JALOTU010000163.1 GCA_025457725.1 Verrucomicrobiota bacterium | reverse complement strand
TGGATCATCTCAACGGCGTCCTCATCTGCGATTACAAGCATCCCGGAGTTGAACAGTGCGAGCACTGTCCGCTGGAGTTGCCAGCGGAGCTGATTGAACAACGCAAGCGCCGATCCCACCCTAACCCGCGGCGGTAAAGTTATGGTCACTCTCCCCTATGAAGCTTGGTCTTGAGCCCATCGGTCTCATCCACTCGCCGCACCGCCAGGCCGAAGGCACGCCGATTCAACCGCGCTGGGCGCTCGGCATTGAGGGCAGGGTGAACGTGTTTCCTGAGTTCGCACCCGGCTTGCGTGATCTCGAAGGCTTTGAGCGCATCTGGCTGATTTTCTGGTGTGACCGGGCGTGCGCGGCGCGATTGGAGGTCATCCCCTATCGCGACTCACAGACGCGCGGCCTTTTCGCCACTCGCGCCCCGAGCCGGCCCAATCCCATTGGTCTCTCCTCTGTGCGGCTGTTGGCCGTCGAAGGGCCGGTGCTTCGCGTGGCTGACCTGGACGTGCTGGACGGCACGCCGCTGCTCGACATCAAACCATATGTGCCCGATTTCGATGTGTACCCAGTCGAACGCACTGGCTGGTACGCGAACACTCACAACCGGGCGACTGCCGACGGGCGTTTCGCTGATGACGCCAAAATCAGTTACTGACATGCACCGCGCAAAACCATCACGGGTTGATTCAATGCTGGCCGGGGTTTGCCGAAACTGCCCGGTCTGCCGGCGTGCCCGGCAACGGCAACGCGGACTTGCCTTCCGGGTGGTGCGGCAGGTCGAGACCCAGCTTTGCCCGTTCTGCCGCGCGTATGCGCGGGTTTATGGACGGCGGGCGCACGCCCCTCTTCCGTGCGATGGCGGCGCGTTCCCTCAACCAGATCCACCCGTTCAAACATGAATACGCTCTTGGATTCACCCGGCGCCATGCTCGTGCTCTACAGCTTGCTGGCCCTGCTGGCGGCACTGATGGGTGCCTGGCTGCCCGTGTGGTTTCACCTTACTCACACCCGCCTGCAGGTGGCGGTCAGCTTCGTCGCCGGGCTGATGCTCGGGCTGTCATTGCTCGGCATGCTGCCCCACGCCACCCACGCGCTCGGCTCGGTGGCGCATGGCTCCGCATGGTTGCTGGGCGGTTTCCTCACCATGTTCTTTCTCCAGCGCTTCATGCCCTTCCACCATCACGACGTGCCCGAGGGGAGCCCGCAGGGACCATGCGGGGACACTTATTCACTCGCGGAACGATCCGCGAGCAAACTGACTTGGGGGGGCGTGGCCGTTGGACTCTCGCTCCACTCGGTGTTCGACGGCCTGGCCATGGCAGCGGCGGTGGCGGCAGCGCCGCAACACTCCGGGGGGGCGCTGGGATTGGGCGCTGCTCTGGCGGTCATTCTCCACAAACCCTTTGGCGCCCTGGCCATCAGCACGTTGATGGTCAGTGGTCACACGAAGCGGATCACCCAACGTCTGGTGAACGTGGCGTTTGCTCTCGTCACGCCGCTGGGCGCATTGCTTTTTTTCCTGGGCGCGGGTCATCTCGCGCATTCGCATCCCGCCTGGTTGGGTGTGGCACTGGCATTTTGCGCGGGCACATTCCTCTGCATCGCCTGTGCGGGCTTGCTGCCTGAGTTGCAATTCCATTGCCACGACCGGGTGAAGCTTTCCGCAGCCTTGCTGGTGGGAATTGCGGTGGCGTTGCTGATTGTCCGCTTCGGCCATGCCGGGGAAGATCATCATCACGCAGCGCCAGATCGCACCAGCGAGTCGCATCCCAGCACAAACCTAGATATATAGGCACCATGAACACTAAGCGTATCCTCATCGTAGGCGGCGTGGCCGCGGGAGCCAGCGCCGCCGCGCGCGCGCGCCGCCTGTCTGAAACTGCCGAAATCATCCTCATCGAACGCGGCCCCGACGTGTCGTTCGCGAATTGTGGCCTGCCGTATTTCATCGGTGGCGAAATCAAACACCGCGACGCCCTCGCCGTTCAAACACCCCAGACGCTCAAGGCGATGCTCGCGCTCGACGTGCGCACCAGCGCCGAGGCGACGGCCATTGACCGCACCGGCAAGCGCGTGCAAGTCCGTTCGCTCGCGAGCGGCACGGAAGAGTGGCTGACCTACGACAAGCTCATCCTTGCGCCGGGCGCCCTGCCACTGCGCCCGGCGCTGCCCGGCATTGACGACCCGCGCATCTTCACCCTGCGTTCGCTGCAGGACATGGACCGCATCAAGGCTGCCGCCGCCACCGCGCAACGCGTCGCGGTGATCGGTGCCGGGTTCATCGGCCTCGAAATGGCGGAGCAGTTTGTGCGTCTCGGCAGGCAGGTAACGCTGATTGAAATGCTCGACCAGATTCTACCGCCGCTGGACCGCTCCATGACACTCCTGATGGAAGACGAACTTCGCCGTCATAATGTCGAACTCATTCTCGGCGACGGCATTGCCAGCTTCTCCAGCGAACCCGACCTCGCCTGCCACCTGAAATCGGGCCGCACCGTTTCTGCCGATCTCGCCGTGCTGAGCATCGGTGTGCGCCCGGACACCGCACTCGCACGCGCTGCCGGGCTTGAACTGGGCCCGCGCGGTCACATTCGCGTCAACGAGTTCATGCAGACCAGCGATCCGGATATCTACGCGGCGGGTGACGCGGTTGTAATCAAGGACTTGGTGAGCGGCGAACCCATCGCCGTGCCGTTGGGCGGCCCCGCCAACCGCCAGGGTCGGCTCGCTGCCGATCACATGTTTCGGCCGGACAAAGTCCAGCCTTACAGCGGCGCGCTGGGCACCGCCATCGTGCGCGCCTTCGATGTGACCGCCGGTCTGACGGGCTGGTCGGGGAAACGCCTGCATGCCGCGCAGCGTCCCTACCGGACCGTCACCCTCAATGACAACCACCACGCCAGCTATTATCCGGGCGCAAAACCCATGCTGCTCAAGCTGCTCTGGGAACCGGAGACGGGCCGCGTGCTGGGCGCGCAAGCCACCGGGTTTCTCGGCGTGGACAAGCGGTTGGACGTGATGGCCACGGCAATCATGGGCGGACTGACGATTGATGATCTGGCCCAACTGGAACTGGCTTACGCGCCACCGTTCGGTTCCGCCAAGGACATCGTGAACCTCGCGGGCTTCACTGCCTGCAACACGCGCGACGGCCTCATCACCCCGGTTGACACCATTCCCGACGATCCCGCCGTGCAAGTGGTGGACACCCGCCCGGCCCCGCTGGTGAAGGCGCATCCGCTGACGCAGGTGCGCTCCGTCAACATTCCGCTGACGACCCTGCGCCAGCGCCTCGGAGAATTGGACCCGGCCCGTCCGGTGGTAACCGTATGTGCATTCGGCAAGACCGCGTACTTTGCTGCACGCATTTTGGCGCAGAACGGTTTCCAAGTGTCAACGCTCACCGGTGGCATCCGCGCGCATTTCGATCCGCGCACGCCCGCCCGCTTGCCGACGCCGTAGGTTCGCTGCATCGGCTCAGCTCCGGTACTGCAGCGGCGGGAATGATGGAGGCGCAGAGTTGTATCGCAATGCGGATGGCGCCTCCCAGGGCATCATGGCTTTGAAACCCGATCTGTTCACCGACAACGCGTTGCTGGAGCGCTTTCTTCACCGCGAGCTTGCGCACCTGGCCGTCATGGTGGATGAAGTGTTTGGTTATTCGCCGGATCTGGAGCGCGCCATGCCGGTTTGCATTGCCGCTGATCCACGAGATATCCGCGAGCATCATGCGCCTGTCCCTGGCGCGCAGTGCTTTGTGGCTGGTGCGAGGCCATCTGCATCCGTTGTGCCGAGATCTTTGAGTCCATCAGTGGACTCCAATACCCTTCGACCGTGTGCTTGTGAGTCGACTGGTCCGCCGCGCGCGAGAGGCGACAGGCCTGCGTGCGGAGTTAAGCTGAGTGGGTTTATGATCGCTCCACATCCTTGAGGCAGGTCAATTCCCGGCTGGCCGGATCTGCCATAATCTGCAAAATTGCACCAGCGAATGAAATCGTTCGGACGCACAGTCGATTATCTGCGCATCTCGGTCACCGACCGCTGCAACGAGCGCTGTCTTTACTGCCGGCCGCATCAGTATGCGGGCTGGAATGGCAGGGACGACCAGCTCACCGATGACGATCTGCTGCGTGTCACCCGCGTGGCGGCGGAGCTGGGTTTCCGCAAGTTCCGTCTCACCGGCGGCGAGCCGTTGCTGCGCCCCAATCTGGTCGAGGTCATCCGCGAGATGCACCGGACGCCCGGGGTCGAGTGCATCGGCGTGTCCACCAACGCGCTCAAGCTGCCCCTTCTGGCGGAGTCGCTTCGTGCTGCCGGGGTGCGCACGGTGAACATCAGCCTGGATGCCCTGTCGCCTGAGATCTATAAGCGGGTGACGGGCGGGTCCCTCGAGCCGGTGCTGGACGGCATCCGTGCCGCGATCCAGGCGAAGTTCGAGTTCATCAAGCTGAACACCGTGCTGATGCGCAAGGTGAACGAGGACGAGATCTGGCCCTTGATCCGGTTCAGTTCCGAGAACGGCGTGCCGCTGCGCCTGATCGAGCTCATGCCGTTGACCTCGCGCGATGTCTTGACGCCGGAGAACTTTCTCTCCATCGGCGAGGTGATCCGCTGGCTGAAACAGCGCGAGGAACTGATCCCGATGCCGGATGCGAGGCTGGGGCATGGGCCGGCGAGGTATTTTCAACTGGCCAGGACGGGCGCGGTGGTCGGGTTCATCGGAGCGATGACCAATCAGCATTTCTGCGACACGTGCAACAAGATGCGGCTCACGTCCGACGGCCGGTTGCGTCCCTGCCTGGGCCATCACGAGGAGGTCAGCCTGCACGAGGCGCTGTCGGAACGGTCCAGCGACGCGCTGCTCCGACGCGTATTCCTTCAGGCGCTGGAGAACAAGCCGTGGGAGCACGCCTTCCGCGACAACTACAAGCCCTGCCGGCCAATGACTGCGATTGGAGGTTGAGCGTGATCCGCATCCGTCACCTCTTTCTTTCGCCGGGGCACAATTATTTCGGGCGCCACGAAAAGCCGCCTGGCGAGCATCCAATCGTGGAGGTGGAGGAACTCGAGTGCGTGGCAGGCCGGGGGATCGTTGGCGACCGGTTCCTCGACTTCAAACCGGATTACCGGGGCCAGATCACGTTTTTCGCCTGGGAAATCCTGGAGCGGATGCGCGAGGAGTTGGGCTTGGCCGAGGCGGCTCCGTCAGCCGCGCGCCGCAATGTCATCACCGAGGGCGTGGATTTGAACACGCTGATCGGGAAGGAATTCGAGCTGCAGGGTGTGCGGTTTGCCGGGACGGAGGAGTGCCGTCCCTGCCACTGGATGAACTGCGCGTTTGGGAGCGAGCGAACCGAGAGCTGGCTGCACGGCAATGGCGGCCTGCGCGCCCGCATCCTGACGGATGGGGTGCTTCGACGCGACACGGTGGCGCAGGCGTCTTGGCTGCCCTCCGTTTCTTCAGCTTCCGGATCATGACTGCGCCAGGTGGTTTCCTCCGGGCGGGTTTCATTCTTGCGGGATGGGTGCAGGCAGGACCCCTGCGCCCCAGCAAATGACCTTCACTGCGGTCATTCTGGCCGGGGGCAAATCGTCGCGCATGGGGCGCGACAAGGCCTTTTTGCCGTTTCATGGCAAACCCCTGATCGAGCACGCGCTGCACGTGGTTCGAGACGCCGGCGCTGGCGAGGTGCTGATTTCCGGTCGTCCGGGTCAGGACTTCTCAGCCTACGGTTTTCCAGTGCTGCTGGACACCACGCCGGATCGCGGTCCGATGGGAGGGATCGAACGTGGTCTCAGCGTGGCGAAGCATCCTCTGGTGCTGGTGCTGGCAGTGGACCTGCCGCACATGACGCCCGCCTTTTTCCAATGGTTGAGCGGATCGATTCGGGACACGGGGCAACACGTTCCCACCAGCGGCTCTGCCCTGGGTGCGGTGCCCGTCCTGGACGCAAACCCGG
>JALOTU010000162.1 GCA_025457725.1 Verrucomicrobiota bacterium | reverse complement strand
GAGCTGGAGCCGTTGGACTCGGTGATCTCGCTGGTGACCCGCAGCGCGTAGGGATAATCCTTGAGCGGCAGCACGGGTTCCACGCTGCGCTCGGCCAGGGCGCCATGCCCGATCTCGCGCCGGCCCGGGCCGCTGATGCGCCCGGTTTCCCCCACGGAAAAGTTGGGGAAGTTGTAGTGCAGCATGAACTTCTTTTCCGTCTCGCCGCCACTGTAGGTGTCCAGGTCCTGGGCCTCATCACTGGTGCCCAACGTGGCCAGCACCAGGGCCTGCGTCTCACCCCGGGTGAACAACGCCGAGCCGTGCGCGCGTGGCAGCAGCCCGACCTCCGCGGTGATGGTCCGAAGCCCGTCGAGCGGACGGCCGTCCAGCCGCTTGTCCTTCTCCATGATCAGGCCGCGAACCGCCTCCTTCTGAATGTAGTACTGGGCGTCCTTGAGCACATAGGGCGTCACCGTCTCCTCCCCGTATTTCTCGACCAGCTTCTGCCCCACATCCTCGAACACGGCATTCACCGCGGCCTCCCGCTCCAATTTGGCGGAGGTCAGGAGCGCCGGGATGATGCGGTCGCCCGCCAGCTTCCTGGCTTCCTCGAGAATCTCATCGGGGACCACGGTCACCGTGATCTCCCGCTTCTTCTTGCCTGCCTTAGCGGCAAGTTCCTTCTGGGCTTTGATCTGCGGCTGGATGGCGTCGTGGGCCCATTTGAGCGCGTCGTTGAAATCCGCATCGCTGATCTCGCGGGCTGATCCCTCGAACATGACATGGTCGGTTTCGCTGCCGACGTAGACCAGGTCCAGATCGCTCTCGGTCTTCTGCTCGTGCGTCGGGTTGGCGATGAACTCACCGCCAAGCCGTCCCACGCGGATCACCCCCAGGGGACCCGCCCAGGGAATGTCGCTGACCATCAGGGCGGCGGAAGCCCCCAGCATGCTCAGCATGTCCGGATCGTTCTCGCCATCGGCGCTGAGCACGATGGTCTGCACCTGGACCTCATTGTACCAACCCTTGGGAAAGAGCGGGCGGATGGGGCGGTCGGTGAGGCGGCAGGTCAGGATTTCCTTTTCCGTGGGACGCCCTTCCCGCTTGAAGAAGCCGCCGGGGAAGCGGCCTGCGGCGGCCGCCTTCTCGCGAAAATCCACGGTGAGCGGGAAGAAGTCCTGTCCGGGTTTGGCCTTGCTGGCGGCGACCGCAGCGACGAGGACCATGGTTTCACCGGTTTGAACCACGACCGAGCCGTCGGCCTGTTTGGCGATCTTGCCTGTTTCGATGCTGATTTCTTTATCCCCTACCGGGATGATGACTTTTTCTGGCATGTTGTCTCTGATGTATAGAATGCCGCCGCCACCCCGAGGAACTTCATTCAAGGTCCGCTCCGCGGACGCTGAGTGAAATTTCCCGAGTGGGCGACGGTCATTGAGGTTTCGCGAGACTGACGCGGGTGCCCGGAGTTGCTCGCGTTATCAACCCGGACAAACTGGGTAATCGAAATACGGTTCAAGAAAACCGTCCGCCGGTCTTAATGACGCAGCTTGAGCTTCTTGGTCAGGGTCTGGTAACGCGCCTGATCCTTGTTTTGAACGTAATCCAGCAGCTTGCGCCGCTCGCCGACCATGATGAGCAGACCACGACGCGAACTGTGGTCCTTCTTGTGAATCTGAAGATGTTCGGTGAGATGATTGATCTTCTCGGTGAGCGATGCGATTTGCACGTCCGCCGAGCCGGTATCCCGTTCGTGCAGTTGAAAATCCGCGATGTTTGCAGCCTTAGCAGCCATTCATTTCTCTTTCCTGTGTTGGTTCCAAAGACCCGGAGATTACGCATCGGCCCCGCTTCTGTAAAGTGTGAAACAGGCGGTGAAACAGGCGGCCCAGCCAGCGTTTCGTCCCCCAGAGCCAGCCCAAAACCCAATTGCGCTTCAAAAGGTTAGACTTTTGAATCCTTTTGGCCTGTACTAGACTTCACCGAATCCGAAGAGACCAGCAAGTCTCAATCATCATGGCAAAACCTCGACACAAGAAACCCTCGGAAACGCCCCGGGAACCTGCGACGTCCGCATCCCTCGGGGCCCCCGCCCTTCCCGAGCCGACGCAAGTTTCTCCGATGCCCCAAGCCAAATCCACGATGGCCGAGGAAGTCCTGTTGAAGGAGCTGCCGCCGTCGCCGGAGCCGGAGGAGGCGCCTTGCCCGGAGGCCGCCCCCCAGGACATTCCCCCACCCCCCGCCCCGCCCGGGCCGCAGATTCCGCCCCTGTTCGTGGTGATGATCAGCCCCGAACTGGCCCCCGTGGCCAAGGTGGGCGGGCTGGCCGATGTGGTGTTCGGGTTGGGCCGCGAACTGGAGATGCGCGGCAATGCGGTCGAGATGATTCTGCCCAAGTACGACTGCATGCGCTACGACCACATCTATGGCCTGTGCAAGACCTACGAGAATCTGTGGGTTCCGTGGTTTGGCGGCGCCATCCATTGCACGGTGTGGTTTGGCTTTGTGCACGGACGCAAGTGCTTTTTCATTGAGCCTCATTCCAACGACAGTTACTTCAACCGCGGCGTTATTTATGGCCAGCAGGACGACGTCCTGCGCTTTGCCTTTTTCAGCCGGGCGGCGCTGGAGTTCATGCTCAAGACCGGCAAGCATCCCGACATCATCCATTGTCATGACTGGCAGACGGCCCTGACGCCGGTGCTTCTGTACGAGATCTACCAGCACCTGGGCATGACCCATCCGCGCGTGTGTTTCACCGTGCACAACTTCCGTCATCAGGGTGTGGCCGGCTCCCAAGTCCTTCAGGCCACCGGTTTGAACCGGCCGGAGTACTACTTCCATTACGACCGGCTGCGCGACCCGGCCAACCCGGCGGCCGTCAACCTCATGAAGGGGGGAATTGTGTATTCCAACTTTGTGACCACGGTCTCCCCGCGTCACGCCTGGGAGGCCAAGGATGGGGGTCAAGGGCACGGGCTCGAGCACATTCTTCACGTGCACCAGAACAAGTACGGCGGCGTGCTCAACGGTTTGGACTGCGAAATGTTCAATCCCGAAACCGACCGCCACATCCCCGCCTCATTCAGTGCTGATAAGATCGAAGGCAAGTACGAGAACAAGCGGGCACTGCGCCACCGATTCTGGCTGGCCGACAACGAAAAGCCCATCGTGGCCTTTGTCGGCCGGCTGGATCCGCAGAAGGGGCTCGACCTTGTGCGGCACGCCATCTTTTACGCGCTCAACAATCGAGCCCAGTTCGTGCTGCTCGGCAGCGCCCCGGACAAACCCACCAACGATCACTTCTGGGGGCTGAAACATCATCTGAACAACAGTCCGGATTGCCATCTTGAGATCGGCTACAACCTGGAGCTGGCGCACCTGATTTACGCGGGCGCGGACCTGATGATTGTCCCGAGCCGCTACGAACCCTGCGGCCTCACCCAGCTCATCGCCATGCGCTACGGCACCGTGCCGGTGGTCCGGTCCGTGGGCGGATTGGCGGATACCGTCTTCGACAAGGACTACTCCGACCGTCCGCTGCACGAGCGAAACGGCTACGTTTTCCATCAGCCCGACAACGCCGGCCTCGAATCCGCCCTGCACCGGGCCATCGGCTGCTACTACCACTTTCCCGACCATTTCCGGAATCTGATCTCGAACGGAATGCGCGCGGACATTTCGTGGAAGCATCCGGGTCAGCATTACCTCAACATTTACGATTACATCCGGGACAAATAGTCCGGCAAAACCACCGCATGATCACCACCAAAAAGGAACTCGACGCACTGTTAAACGGTCAGCTGGGCCAGCCGCATGCCCTGCTGGGCATGCACCCGCACACCCAGGACGGCCGACGCGGACTCGTGGTGCGGGTGCTGATCCAGGACGCGGTCGATTGCGAGGTGGTGGACTACATGCAGGATCCCGAGGTGCGCCATCCGATGGGAAAACACCACGCCCTGGGGCTTTTCGAGGGATTCATTCCGGATCGACAGGAGGTCTTTCCCTATCGCCTGCGCATCACCAAGACCAACGGTGAAATCCGGCACTTTTACGATCCCTACCGCTTCCTGCCCACGCTGGGGGAACAGGACGTGTATTTCTTCAATGAAGGCACCGACCACCGGGTCTACCAGAAGCTCGGCGCGCACCTGCGCACAATCGACGGCGTGATGGGGGTGTCGTTCGCCGTCTGGGCGCCCAATGCGTCGCGCGTTTCGGTGGTGGGCGATTTCAACCGCTGGGACGGTCGCTACCATCCGATGCGTTCCCTGGGCAATTCCGGCGTCTGGGAACTGTTCGTGCCCGGCCTTCAGGAGGGCGTCCTCTACAAGTACGAAATCGTGCCGCGCAAGGGGGCCTTGCGGCTCAAGACCGATCCCTACGGCGCCTACTTCGAAAGTCCGCCCAACAACGCGTCGGTCGTCTGGAACGTGCGCAAACACGAATGGGGCGACCAGAAGTGGATGGAGCAACGCGACCAGACCGATTGGAAACGCAAACCCGTCCTGGTTTACGAGATGCACGTGGGCTCCTGGAAACGCAATCCGGATGATGGCAACCGGCCTTTGACCTATCGCGAACTCGCGCGCGAGCTTGTCCCCTATCTCCATAAGATGGGTTACACCCACGTCGAGTTCATGCCCCTGGCGGAGTATCCCTTCGACGGCTCCTGGGGCTACCAGGTCACCGGATTCTTCGCGCCCACACACCGCTATGGCACCCCCGAGGATTTCATGTTCCTCGTGGACACACTCCACCAGAACGGCATCGGCGTCATCCTCGACTGGGTGCCCGCGCATTTTCCGAAGGACTTCTTCGCCCTGGCACACTTCGACGGCACCCACCTGTACGAGCACGCCGACCCCCGCCAGGGGGAGCACCAGGACTGGGGGACGCTGATCTTCAACTACAGCCGGCCGGAAGTGCGCTGCTTCCTGCTCGGGAGTGCCATGACCTGGCTGGACCGCTATCACATCGACGGCCTGCGCGTGGATGCCGTGGCCTCCATGCTCTACCTGGATTACTCCCGCAAGCCCGGCCAATGGATCCCCAACAAGTACGGCGGACGCGAGAACATCGATGCCATCGATTTCCTGCGCTACGCCAACGACACCATTCACAAGTACTTTCCCGGGGTGCTGATGATTGCCGAGGAATCCACCGCCTGGGGTGGCGTGAGCAAACCCACCAAGGAAGGCGGGCTCGGGTTTGATCTCAAGTGGAACATGGGCTGGATGCACGACACGCTGGAATACTTCAAGAAAGATCCGGTCTACCGGAAGCATCATCACAACCAGCTCACGTTCGGCATGATCTACCAGAACACCGAGCACTTCATGATGGCGTTTTCGCACGATGAAGTGGTGCATGGCAAGGGATCCATGCTGCTCAAGATGGGCGCCTACCACATTCCGGACAAAGCCAGGCAGCTGCGGGCCCTTTACGGCTGGATGTGGGGCTGGCCGGGCAAGAAGACCCTGTTCATGGGCAGCGAATTCGGTCAGTCATCGGAATGGGCCTACGACAAGAGCCTCGACTGGCACCTGACGCAATACCTGGATCACGAGGGCATCCGCCTGCTGGTGGCCGACCTGAATCAATGCTATGCCGCACACGGCTTCCTGGCGGAGTCAGACTACGATCCCAAGAGCTTCCAGTGGGTGAATTCCAACGACGGCGACAACAGCGTCATCAGTTTCGTCCGCTTCGGCACCAGCCCGGACGAGGTGCTGCTCGTGGTGGCCAACATGACGCCGGTGACCCGCGAGAGCTATCGGGTGGGCGTTCCCCGGGACGGACATTGGCGCGAGGTGCCAAATGGGACGGCCGCGACTTCGCCGTGGACCTGTTCCTGCCCGGCATGTCGGTGATGTTCTTCCTGCCAGCCAAGGCGGAGAAGCCTGAAGGCAAGGCACCAGCCAAGGCCCCCGAGAAAAGACCCAAGGCCCCGGCCAGGGCGAAGCGAGCGCAGAACTGAGATCCACCGCGTTGGCGTTCCGGAGTAGCCCTTCCAGCCGATCCGGGTGGAGATCAGGTCGTGACCAGCGGATTGCGTGCGGTCAGTTGCAGAAAGGCGGAGAAATCACGATCCGCGGACCAGAGCTCGCGCACCCCGTGGTGCAGACAAAGCGCAGCGATTCTGGCGTCATGAATGCGCGAGCCCTTCAGTCGTGCGGCGGCGGAAAGTTCACGCAGTTTCTCAAAGTAGCCGGCGCTTTCGGACAGCAGATGCAGTTCCGGTGAGGCGAACAACGAGTCCAGAAACCCCAGGGCTTCGGACAGGGTGGAGGCCGGTTTATAGATGCCTGGATGGGTGGTGATGGCGATGAATTCGTGGACGCACGGCCACGGAATTGCCCACGGTGCGGATTGATGCCGCAGCACCTCAACCAATTCCTTGGATGCCTGGTGGAATTCACTGTCCTCGCGGTGCGCGTAAATCAGCAGGTTGGAATCGACCGCAATCACGCGCCGCGCCCCCGGTAGATTTCGTCGCGGACCTTTTCCCACGGGGCGTTCTTGTACTCATCCGTCAACCCGCCTCCCCCCACCGTGACCAGCGGCGGGAGCTTCCTGGGTTTGCCTTGCCTCTCTTTCAACACCAGTCGCAGCCCTTGTTCGGTCAATGAGCGGAACGTCGTCTTCTCCTTCCGCGCCAGCCGTTGGGCGCGCTCGAAAAGATCGTCGGCAATCTCAATGGTCGTCTTCATGATATGGCTGCCCATACTCGCACGGCTGGCTGCCCATATCAAGTGGTGCTTTTCGGGGTGGTTCATCCGTGTGCAGCGCGGGCCTCCTTGGCTGAAGGAAAAGTTCTGGCAACGCCCGCATTGCCCCCGCATCCTTGAGGCAGCGCTCATGACTGAATTCTTCTCCAATCCGCTGAACACCTTCCTGATCGGGCTC
>JALOTU010000161.1 GCA_025457725.1 Verrucomicrobiota bacterium | reverse complement strand
GCCCGTCGATGGATTATGCACCGGCGCGGTCGGCACGGAGTTGAGGGTCTGCCATTCGCCCCCGAACCATACGGGAACGGATTCAAGTTTGTTGCTCATGGGTTCACAGCTGCAATGTCCACCGTTCAATGCTTCAGTAAAATCCGGACTCCGGCCTTCGCCCGCTGCCGGCAGGCGCGCGCAAGTTTGGGTTTCCGCCCGCAGACCGGGGCGCGGATCGTGTTGCGCGGGGTGTCATCTAGGGATGGGCCGGGATGGGTTCGATCTCACCCTGGGCGAGTTTCCGCTGGTAATCGCTCCACGACATCTTCTCGCGTTTCGTATCCACGCTCACCATGGTGATGCACTGATCCACGGGACAGACCAGCGAGCACAGATTGCATCCCACACATTCCTGGTCCTTGATTTCGGGAATGGGTTTGCCGGGGACGCGGCCCGGGCCGAGGCCGTGACCGTTGGGCGGGACCAGGGCAATGGCCTGATGCGCGCCGTCTTCGCAGGCGATGTAGCACAGGTTGCAGCCAATGCATTTTTCGTAATCGATGCTCGCGATGCGCTTGTAGTGGAGGTCAAGCGACTCCCATTTCTGGAGCGTGGGCACGGCGCGGCCGATCAGGTCGTTGACGCTCTTCATCCCCTTGGAATCGAGGTAGTCGCTCAGCCCCTCGGCCATGTCCTCCACGATCCGGAAGCCGTAATGCATGATCGCGGTGCACACCTGGACGCTGGTTGAGCCCAGGGCAATGAACTCCGCGGCGTCCCGCCAGCTGGCGATGCCGCCGATGCCGGAGATGGGCAGGCGCACCTGGGGGTCTGCCGCGCAGCTTTGCACCATGTTCAGCGCAATGGGTTTCACGGCCGGACCGCAGTATCCGCCGTGCGAACTCAGGCCCGCGACGAAGGGCTCGGGGCAGAAGGTGTCCAGGTTCACCTGGGTGATGCTGTTGATGGTGTTGATCAGGGAGATGGCGTTGCTGCCGGCCTTCCTGGCGGCTCGCGCGGCAAAGGTCACGTCGGTGATGTTGGGGGTGAGCTTGGTGATCACGGGAATCTTCGCGGCTTCCATGACCCAGCCGACGATCTTCTCGGCGACCTCGGGCTGTTGGCCCACCGCCGAGCCCATGCCGCGTTCGCACATGCCATGCGGACACCCAAAGTTCAGCTCGATGCCGTCCGCGCCGGCGTCCTCCGAACGCTTCACGAATTCATGCCATCGTTCCCGGGTGTCCACCATCAGCGAGGCGATCAGGGCGTGATCCGGCCAGCGCTTCTTCACCTCGGCGATTTCGCGGAAGTTGGTTTCGGGGGAGCGGTCGCTGATCAGTTCGATGTTGTTGAAACCCACCATGCGGCGGGTGCCGAGGTTGAGCGAGGAATAGCGCGAGGAGACATTGACGATCGGATCGCCGATCGTCTTCCAGACCACGCCGCCCCAGCCGGCGTCAAAGGCGCGATGCGCCTGGTAGGCGGTGTTGGCGGGCGGCCCGCTGGCGACCCAGAATGGGTTGGGGGATTTGATTCCGGCGAGATTGATGGATAGATCGGCCATGATGATTAACCTCCAAATTCCAAGCTCCAACATCCAGAAAAGCCCCAAGCTTCAATGTTCAATGAGAATCGCCTGCCGCCAGCATCAAGGCTTGGGCGCCTGAAGCTTCCCGGGAGGCCAGCTCGCGGTTTATCGGAGTCGGATGTTGGTGCTTGGCGCTTCATTTGACCTGCGCAAAATACTCCTTCTCCAGCTCCGGCACCCGGATCGGCCGATCGAACCCGGAACCCACCGGCGCACCGTCTTTCACTCCGAGACGCGAGGGCTGCACCGGTCCCGAAACCTTGTGCCCGTCGAGAAAGGCGTGGATGCCGCGCGCCGCCTTTTTGCCTTCCGCCACGGCGTTCACCACCTCGCGGCCGCCGTTGGCACAGTCACCGCCGGCGAAGACCTTGGGGAGATTGGTCTGGCCGGTGTCCACGTCGCGCACCACCACGCCGCGCGCGTCCAGTTCGAGGGCGGGGAACATTTGCTTGAGCCACCCCGCCTGTTTCTGTTCCCCGATGGCCTTGAGGATCATGTCGAAAGGCTCGACGAACTCCGTGCCGGGCACCGGTTTCAGTTTCCCGCCGACCTTTTCAGCCCGGGCGAGCTTCAGCCCGGTGACATGACCATCGCTGCCGAGGATTTCCACGGGAACGACATTGAAGAGGAATCGCGCCCCGTCGCGCTTGGCCAGTTCCTGTTCGAAATCGTACGCGGACATGTCGGCTTGAGCGCGGCGATAGACGATCGCCGCGTCTTGCGCGCCGAGTCGTCTGGCCTGGGTCACGGCGTCAATGGCGGTGTTGCCGCCGCCGATCACCGCGACACGTCTGCCCACGGGAACCTCGTGCAGCGGTCGCGTATGAATTTGGGCGATGAAGTCGAGGGCCTGCATGACTTCCGGCAGCTCCTCGCCGGCAATGCCCAGTCTGGGGCTGCCTGCCAATCCGATGCCGATGAAAACCGCATCGAACTCCTTCTCCAATTGTGCGACGGCAATGTCCTTTCCCACCTCGATACCGCAACGGAATTCGACGCCCAGCTGCCGGATCATGGCGACCTCCTCCAGGCTCACCTGGGGCGGCATCTTGTAATAGGCGATTCCGTAGGTGTTCAACCCTCCCGCCTGCGGTTGCTTTTCGAACACCACGGCACTGTGTCCCAGCTGCGTCAGTTCCGCCGCGCATCCCAGGCCCGCGGGACCCCCCCCGATGATGGCGATGCGCCTGCCTGTCTTTTTCGCGGGTGTCTTGAGCACGGAGACCTTGCGTTCCGCCACATGGTCGGTGGCATAGCGTTGGAGCCGTCCGATCTTTACCGGGTCGCCTTCGCGATCGAGCACCACGCAGGCGCCCTCGCAAAGAACGCTCGTGGGACAGACCCGGGCGCAGCTTGCCCCGAGAATGTTGGCGCTCAGGATGGTTCGGGCTGCGCCGGTGGGATTGCCGGTGGCGATCTTCTTGATGAACGACGGGATGTCTATGCCCGTGGGGCACGCCTGGATGCAGGGGGCGTCGAAGCAGAAGAGACAGCGATTGGCCTCGATGAGGGCTTCCTGCGGGGTGTAGCGAGGCTTGATGTCGGCCATGTTGGCCGCCGCCGCGTCCTGTCCGAGTTGTGGGCTGATGGGCATATGGTTTCTCTGCGCCCTGAGCGCAACCAATTCACAGTATTAAGGGTTGTAGTCTAGGGGTAGGATATTAAAGTGGAAATAGTAAAAAGCGAACACGGGAGATGTTAAGCCGATGAACCTCAATCCCCGGCGCACCGTCGCCGAACTCAAGGAACTGCGCAGCCTCACCTCCGACCCGGAGGGAGCACAGCGCGTCGCCTTTACACCGACCTGGACGAAGGCGCGTGCCTGGCTGCGGGACAAGGTGGATGGACTTCCATTGGAGATTCACGATGATGCGGCCGGCAACACCTGGTTCACGATGCAGGGTGAGACGGACACGTATCTCGTCATTGGCGGCCACATGGATTCCGTGCCGAACGGCGGCTGGCTGGATGGGTGTCTCAATGTGTTGGCCGGGGTGGAGATCCTTCGGCGTCTCCAGTCTCAGTACAATGGCAGACCGCCGGTGACGGTGCGCCTGGTGGATTGGGCGGATGAAGAAGGGGCGCGATTCGGCAAGAGTCTCTTTGGCTCATCGGCGTGCGCCGGCACCCTCGACATGGACGAAGCCCGCGGGTTGCGGGACAAGGATGGTATTGCGCTGCCGGACGCCTTGAAGGCGGTGGGGGTCGACTTTGAGGGCGTGATGGACAGCGCAAAGGAACTCAAGAATGCGGGGGCTTACCTGGAGTTGCACATTGAGCAAGGCCCGGTGCTGCTCGACCTGGGTCTGCCGCTCGGGGCGGTGCTCGGCACCTTCGGCGTGGAGCGGCACGCCATCACCTTCCGCGGCCAGGCCGCCCACTCCGGCAGCACCCCGATGAACCGTCGCAAGGACGCGTTGCTTGCCGCGGCGAAGATGAGTTCAGAGATTTACCGCATTGCCGAGCGCAGCCAGGGCGGCGTCTGCACGATCGGCTCCTGCATCACCCGACCCGGAATTGTCACCAGTGTCGTGGAGGAATGCCGCATCACGCTGGATCAGCGTCACCTGGACGGCGCCGCCCTGGCGAACATGCTGCAGGAAGCCAGGGATGCCAGCGAGACCTTTGCCCGGGAGGGCAACGTCGGCGTCTCCTGGGAACGCCTGTGGCAGATCGCGCCCCGCCCGTTCAACGATGACCTGATCGCGTTGTGCGACGAATCCATCCGCGAGACCTGCAAAGTCTCCCACAAACTGCCGAGCGGGCCCCTGCATGATGCCGCCTCCGTCGCGACCGCGGGAGTGCCCACCGTCATGATGTTTGTCCAAAGTCTGCATGGAATCAGCCACAACAAGATCGAGGACACCCGCGAGGAACACATTGAAATGAGTGTGGCCGCCCTCGACCGACTGGCCGGCAAAGCCATGACGTGGATTCTTCAACGCGAATGATTTGTCATGACGGGCGCACTCGAGTTCATTCTGAACGGGCAACGGGTTCATGTGGGGGAGGTTTCTCCCAACATGACCGTGCTGGAATTCCTGCGTGAACGTGCGCTCACCGGAGCGAAGGAAGGCTGTGCGGAGGGGGATTGCGGTGCGTGTTCCGTGGTTCTGGTCGAACCGGGACACGATGGGGAAGCGGCCTACCGGGCTGTGAACAGTTGTCTCATGCCGGTGTGTCTGCTTGCCGGGCGGGAGGTGATCACCGTGGAGGGTCTTGGGCCGGCATCGCCCATCGCCTCCGGCGGAGTGCGCGCGGCCACCCTGCATCCGGTGCAGCGTGCAATGATCGAGGGCTACGGTTCCCAATGCGGCTATTGCACCCCCGGGTTCATCTGCTCGATGTTCGAAGGTTATTATCGCGACGACCTCCGGACGCTGGACGATCTCGACGACCAGCTTTCCGGCAATCTGTGCCGTTGCACCGGATACCGTCCGATTCGGGACGCCGCCATCGAGGCGTTGGCCCGGCGCCCGACCGGGGATGGGCATGACGCCTTCACCGCACGCCTGAAACGCGCGACCCCCGGGCTGGAAGCGGTGCATTACGAGTGTGGCGGGGAGACCTTTCTCCGCCCAACCTCGCTTGCCGAATTGCTGAGGGTGTGCCGGGAACACCCCGAAGCCAGGCTTGTGGCCGGCGCCACCGAACTGGGGCTGGACATCACCAAACGCTACCAGCGTTTCCGAACCCTGATCTCCACCGAGGCTGTGGAGGAACTCAAATCGATCTCCTCGACCGATGATCAATGGCGCATCGGTGCGGCCGTTACGCTCACCGAAATTGAGCAACATCTGGCGGACGAATATCCCGCGTTGGGCGCGATGCTGCGCGTGTTCGGCTCGCGGCAGATTCGCAATCGTGCCACGATGGGCGGGAACCTTGTCACCGCCTCACCCATCGGCGACAGCGCACCGGTGTTGCTTGCCCTGGACGCCGCGGTGGTGCTCGCCTCCGAGGCGGGGGAACGCACCCTGCCCATCGACCAGTTCTTTGTCGCCTATCGCCGGACCGCCCTTCAAGCCAACGAGGTCTTGAAAACCATCCTGCTCCCACGCGGGGCGGCGCCGACCGGGCAAACGCGCAAGACGTCGTGGTACAAGGTGTCGAAACGGCGCGAGATGGACATCAGCACGGTGGCCGGATGCTTCTCGGTGGATCTGGATGACCAGCGGGTCGTCCGGAGGATTCGCCTCGCCTACGGGGGCGTCGCCGCCACGCCGGCGCGGGCCCGCCAGACCGAGGCCTTGCTGGTGGGTCGGGCGTGGACTGCGGAGACCATTGCCGGCGTGCTGCCGACATTGCGCGCCGAGTTCACGCCGCTTTCCGACGTTCGCGGCAGTGCCGGCTACCGTAGCGGATTGATCGTCGCGTTGCTGGAAAAATTCTTCACTGAGGAATCGGCG
>JALOTU010000002.1 GCA_025457725.1 Verrucomicrobiota bacterium | reverse complement strand
CCGCGCGGTGAAGACGTAATTGGACAGAAACTGGTACTCCTTCACCACCGTCAGGCCGTTGCCCAGCACGGCTTCGGCCTGGATGCCATCGGGGGTGCGCGCGAGCGAGTAGTTGAAGCCCGACAACGCATTGCCGACCAGGTCGAGCACCGGCAGGCGGGCCCCCTTGTTCAACGAAGCCACGCCGTTGTTGCCATGGTCCTTGGTCCCGGCGGTGGGCTTCTCGGGGTAGTTCAGCAGGTCCACCTGTCTGATGCCGCCACCGTGCGAGGTGAACACGTAGCGAACCTGATCGTAAACCTCCTCCAGCAATTGCTCGGGCTCCTCCGCAACAGCAGCGGAAGGGGTCGATACGATTGGCTCGCCGGCCGGGACGTTGGTTGCAACGGAACGGATGGAGTCGGACGGACCGGTGGCGGGGGAGGCTTCCGCCACATTCACCTGGTTGGTCGCGCCCGGGGGCAGGGGTTGGGTGAAATACTTGGGCACGAGCACCGTTGTCCACACGACCATCAGGCCAATGCAGGCAACGATTACGAGGATTGATTTGCGATCCATGGCTTAGTGGGTGCGGACGGTCAGACTGGCGGGCGACGCGGCATCGCGGGGCCTGTCCGAACCGGCGGAATGGGAATGGGGGGCGGGCGGCACCGGGTCGAAGCCGCATCCGCCCCAGGGATGGCAGCGGCAGAGACGGGTCGCGGCCAGTCGGGTGCCTTTCAAGGGCCCGTGGCGTTGCAGGGCTTCCAGGGCATAGGCGGAGCAGCTGGGTTCGAAGCGGCAGCGACCGAGCGGACCGAACAGGACGGTCTTCAACGGGGACAAGGTCCACCGGTAGAGGCGGACCAGAAGCATCAGGATGTTATTTGCCAATCTGAGCATTAAACGCCGGTCTTCAGGAGACCTGCCTTGCGCGCAGCCGACAGGAACTCGCGTTCCACGTCTGAGAACGATTTACCAGCAATGGACGGTCGGGCCACCAACACCAGGTCCACTGGGGCCGCCAGCTCCCATTGATGGCGCCGGAACGATTCCCGCAGGAGCCGCCGCGCCCGGCTTCGGGCGACCGCGTTGCCGACCTTTCGACTCGTAATCACACCCAGACGGCTTTGCGATGTTTGGGGAAGTGATTTCCAGTTGGCGATCAGACAACCGTGCGCCACGCGGCGACCGGTTTGTCGAATCAGGGCGAAATCCCGGCTGCACTGGATTCGCCGGTTCCGCCCCAGGGTCAATCGCTGGGAGGCGGCGGTCACGGAGTTCAGACCGGGGTCAGGCGTTTTCGCCCCACGCGGCGTCGATTGGCCAGAATAGCTTTGCCACTCTTGCTGCTGTTGCGGGCCAGGAAGCCGTGCTGCCGCTTGCGAGTGGTTTTAGATGGTTGATAGGTGCGCTTCATAGTCGGTTGAAATCTTCACAGCCGGGGCCCGGCCAGGCAACCAGCCTGGAACCGGCGCATTTCCGGAGCGGGGCAGGGTATCAATGACCCGGGGTGAGTCAAGCGGCGGGAGCAACAGTTTATTGGCCCGGCAGGGCGCATTCTGCGGCTGAGCGGGCTATTTCTTCGGCAGCCCGGCCTCCACCATCTCGCACAGGACGTGGTAAAGCAGCTTGTGCGCTTCCTGAATGCGGGCGGTGCCGGACCCGGGCGCCATCAGGTCCAGCGTGGCCATGCCCCGGGTGAATCCCCCGTCGCGCCCCAGGAAACAAATGCTCTCCATGCCCAGCCGTTTGGCCTCCTCGAGCGCGCGCCGCACATTCTTCGATTGTCCGCTGGTGCTCAGGGCGATCAGCACGTCGCCCGTTTGGCCAAACGCCCACACCTGACGGGCGAAAGCCTCGTCAAACGCGTAATCGTTGCCGTTGGCCGTCAGCAGCTCCCCGTTGGCCGCCAGGGAAATCGCGGGATAGGGTCGTCGATCCTCCATGAACCGGCAGGCGAACTCGGTGGCCAGGTGCGTGGCGTCCGAGGCGCTTCCCCCGTTGCCGCACACGAGCAGTTTGTGCCCGGAGGTCAGGCACCGCAGGATCATGTCGGCCGCCCGACCCAGCGGCTCCTCCAGGGCAGGCAACGCCTGGAGCATGTGGGTCGATTCAGAAAGGGCACGCTGGAGTGGCGACATGCGGGCAAGTTAGGCGCGGGGGCCGGATTCCGCCAAGCGCAAACGGTTCCATCCGGTTCAGAGCGCGCCCTTGGCCAGGCTGATCACCAGGCGGATGCCGTGCCAGGCGGCCACGATCAGCAACGCCACGCCGGAGCTGCGTTCCATGATGAGCAGGACCCGGTCGCTGAGTCGGGCCCGGCCCAGGGCCGCCGCCCAGCTCAGCCCCAGAAACCAGATGCTGACGCCGAGGGTGACGCCCGCCACGCAGCCCAGACGGTCCCACAACCCGGGACCCACCCAGCCGCGGGAAATGAAATTGGCCGCCAGCACGATCCAGAACAACAGCACCCCGGGATTCGCCATCACCTGGACGAACCCGATCATGAAGGCCGAGTGCGGATCCAGCCGCTCCTCGATGCGCGCCTCGATGCGGTCGGTGACACGGGTCAGGTGGGTGGGCGCCTCCACGGTGCGCGCCACCAGAAACTTGAACCCGAGGAACAGCAGGAACACAAAGCTCACCAGCTCCATGGCGGCCTTGATCAAACCCTGCTCGAAAAACGAGGCGAATCCGGTGAAGGCGATCGCGCAGTAGATGACTTCCATGGTCACCGCGCCCAGGCTGATCAGCGCCGCATACGCGAACCCGCGCCGCGTTCCCTCGTTGACAATGGTGAGATTGACCGGGCCCACCGGCACCGAAATCAGAAAACCGAAGACGAATCCGATCAGGCCGGCAAAGATGATGGGCTCATAGTGCGACATCCGCAGTGGGCACGGTCAGGCGGAATTCCGGTGGTTGATTTCCTCCTCATCGTCCTCCGGCTCGTCCTCGATGCCCTCCCGGGTTCTCTTGGGCAGCCAGGGCCGGACGAATCCGTAGATCAAATAGGCCGAAAAGATCACCGGGGCCGCAATGGGCAGCACGTTCTCCCACAGGATCACAAAGAAGGCGATGACCAGGACAATCCCCAGCATCTTGGCAAACGATCGGCGCGCCCGGAAATCAAAGGATTTGAAGCTGGGATACTTCACTTCGCTGACCATCATCGCGGAAAGAAACACCAGCAGGACAGGGAGCAGATAGCGCCAGCGGCTCTGCGGGAATCCCTTTTCCTCAATCCAAAGCAGCAGCAGGGTGAGCGACGCCACCAGGCCGGCGGCGGCGGGAATGGGGAACCCGAGGAACTCGCGGCTGCTGCCCTGCCCCATGCGCGCCATGCAGTTGAAACGCGCAAGCCGGAACGCGCCGCAAATCAGGTAGACGGAGGCAATCATCCAGCCGACCTGCGGATGCGCCGGCCACATGTCCCGCAACACGATCCGATGCACCAGGAAGGCGGGCGCAGCACCGAAGGAAACAATGTCGGCCAGGGAATCAAACTCCTGCCCGAACGGACTCTCCTTGCCGGCCATCCGCGCCACCCTTCCGTCCAGGAGGTCAAAAATGGTCGCCAGGAGAATCAGAAACAGCGCGCCATGAATCGAGCGCACGAAGTTCTCCGCATCCGGCGTGGCCTCGACAATCCGGGTCAGGGCCAGAAAACCGCAGAAGAGATTTCCGGCGGTCATCAGGTTCGGCCAGAAGTAAATCCGGAGCTTTTCGGCTCCGGAGGAATGGGGCGCCTCGGCTTTCATCAGATCAGTCGAACGAGGCGATGACGGTGCTCCCCCCCACCACCTTCTGTCCCAGCATCACCCGCACGCTGGCGTTGGACGGCAGATACAGGTCCACCCGGGAACCAAACTGGATCAGGCTGATCCGCTCGCCGCGCTCGACGGATTCCCCCACCGAAACCCAGGGCACAATGCGCCGCGCAATCAGGCCGGCAATCAACCGCACGCCCACCCGGGTGCCGGCGGGGTCGGAGGACTCGATCCCGATCAACGCGTTCTCGTTGTGCGCGGCGGAATCCGTCTTCATGGCGTTCAGGAACTTGCCTTCGGTGTACTGGTAGAACTTCACCACACCGGTCATCGGCGCATTCTGAACATGCACGTCAAAGACGGAGAGGAAGATGGAGACGCGCTGGCAGGAGCCGCCCATGAACTGCGATTCCTCCGTGGTGTCGATCAGGTCCACCCTGCCGTGACCCGGCGCCACCACGAGCTTCGCGCCGGTCGGCACCGCGGGGGTCGGGTCGCGAAAGAAATACAGCGTGAACAGGGCGAACATTACCCACAAACCGATCAGGACCCAGGAGAAGATCAGCACCAACCCTCCCGCCACCGTGGCCACAAAGGCCGCCGCAAAAACCACCGCCAGCAGTATCAACGTCCACAGCAGCATCCGGAAGGCGGACGATCGCGCTTTGCCAGCATTTTTCATTCGGGCCCAGCTTAGGATGCCGCGCGCGCGGCTTCAATGAGCAAAACCGGCGGGAAAACCGGGCGATGAACAGGTTTCCTTTCCGGCCCGGCCCGCTACACTGGGGTCGATGTCCGACACGCTGGTGGTCAATGAGATTTACCTGAGCCTGCAAGGGGAAAGCACCTTTGCCGGACTCCCCTGCGTGTTCGTCCGATTGACCGCCTGCAATCTGCGCTGCTCCTATTGCGATACCGCCTACGCGTTCACCGAAGGCACCCGGCGACCGCTGGAGGAAATCGTGCAGGAGGTCCGACGGCTGGCCGGGGCGTACCGAAGCGGGGTGTCCGAAGTGCGCGGTCCGAGCTTGCCCTTGGTCGAACTCACCGGCGGCGAACCGTTGTTGCAGCCGGCGGCATTGCCGCTGATGCGGGCCCTGGGCGACGACGGCTTCACGGTGCTGCTGGAGACCAGCGGGGCGCATGACATCTCCCGGGTGGACCCGCGCGTGCATCGGATCATGGACCTGAAATGCCCCAGCAGCGGGGAGGTGGAGCGCAACCTCTGGTCCAATCTGCGGCACCTGAAACCCTCCGACGAAATCAAGTTCGTCCTGGGCACGGTCGAGGATTACACGTGGATGAAAGAGCAGATCGCGGCGCATGACCTGGCCGCCCGGTGCCCGTTGCTCGTGTCCTGGGTGCATCCACTTCGCCCGGATCAGCGGGACAAATCGTTGAAACCCGTGCCGGAAGGACAAACAATTCTCACCCGGCAGGAGCTGGCCGAGCGCATCCTGGCCGACACCCTCCCGGTGCGCTTTCAGTTGCAGCTGCACAAGGTGGTCTGGGCGCCGGAACAACGGGGGGTCTGATGAACACACGCGAGACACTCGACCTGCTCGGCCGCCACGAATCGCGCAACATCACCTTCGTGGATCCGGACGGCATGTGGCCCATTGTCTGGAGGCGGGCCAGGGGTGTGCACGTGTGGGATGCCGAAGGCCGCAAATACCTGGACCTGACGGCGGCGTTCGGCGTGGCGGCCGCCGGTCACGCCAATCCCCGCGTGGTCCGGGCCGCCCAGCGCCAGATGGAGACGCTTCTGCATGCCATGGGCGATGTGCATCCGCATGCGCTCAAGGCGCGGCTGGCGCGGGAGCTGAGCCGCCTGACTTTTGAGCGGTGGGGCGGGAGGCGTCCGAAAGCGGGGAAGACCATCTTCTGCAACTCCGGCTTCGAGGCGGTGGAGGCGGCGCTCAAGACCGCGCGGCTGCTCACGGGCCGGCCGGGGATCATGGCGTTCGAGGGCGGGTATCACGGGCTGGGTTACGGTACGCTCAACGTCACCCACCGGGACCATTTTCGGGGACCGTTCCAGAACCAGTTGAAAGCGTTCGGGCATTTCCTGCCTTATCCCGCCGGACCCGGAATCCTGGGGCGCAATCCCGGGCGCGCCTTGGAGCGCCGGGGCATGGCCGGATTGATGGCCGCGGCCGAAACCCTGTTCCGACGCCACAAGATCGGCGCGATCCTCGTTGAGCCGGTGCAGGCACGCGGGGGCATCCGCGTGCCGCCTCCCCAATTCCTGCCGGCGCTGCGCCGGTTGTGTGATCAACACGGGGCGGTGCTGATCGTGGACGAGATCTACACCGGGTTCGGTCGCACCGGCAGGTGGTTTGCCTGCGAACACAGCCGCACGGTTCCCGACCTCATCTGCCTCGGCAAGGCGCTCACCGGCGGCTTTCCGCTGTCGGCCTGTGCGGGCCGGGCCGACCTCATGGACGCTGCCTGGCCGGCATCGACCGGTGAGGCCATTCACACCAGCACGTTCCTGGGGCATCCCGTCGGGTGCGCCATGGCACTGGCCCAGATCGTCGAGATCCGGAGCCGGCGATTGGTTTCCCGCAGCGCCCGGTTGGGTCGGTGGCTGCTCCGCGAGTTGAACTCCGCCTGCGCCGTCCCGTACACCCGGCACATCCGCGGGCTCGGTCTCATGGCCGGGATTGAACTTCGCCGGCCGGATGGATCCCCCGCGACGCAGGAGACCCTCGATATCATCAAGCGAATGTTGCACCGCGGCTTCATCCTGTTGCCCGAGGGGGAAAACGCAAATGTCATCAGCTTCACGCCGCCCCTGACCGTCACGGAAGCGCAACTCAAGAGGACGGCGCGGGTGCTGCGCGAGGAACTGGCTGCGGAATCTCCGGCATGACCCTCTCCGAAATGCGACGACTGCTGGAGACCCGCGGGATTCAGCTCACGAAATCCCTGGGGCAGAACTTTCTCCACGACGGCAATCAGCTGGACCGAATCATCGCCGCTGCCGAGCTGACTATTCAAGACCGGGTGCTCGAGATCGGACCGGGCCTGGGGCCGCTCACCGGACGGCTGCTGGAGCAGGCGGGGGCGGTGCTGGCCGTGGAGAAGGACGCGCGCCTGGTGGAGGTGCTGAAGGAACGGTTTCAGCCAACGGACCCCGGCCCGGCGACGGCGACGGAATCCGCGAGGGCCCGGGGATTGACGTTGTTGCACACCGACGCGTTGGACTGGTTGCAACAGGGCGGGCACGATTGGTCCGGGTGGAAGATGGTTTCCAACCTGCCGTATTCGGTGGCCTCGCCGATTCTTGTGGAACTGTGCCGCGGCCCGCGCTCGCCGGAGCGGATCGTGGCGACCCTGCAACTCGAGGTGGCGCAACGCCTGACGGCCGGGCCGCGCGGCAGGGATTACGGGATTCTCACCCTGCTGGTGCAACTGGATTATGAGCCCGGGCGGACGTTCAAGATTCCGGCGGGATGCTTTTTTCCCCGGCCCGACGTGGACTCGGCGTGCATTGTTCTGAGGCGTCGCGCCGGACCGTTGTTGCCGGAGGCGTTGCGGCCGGAGTATGTGCGGCTGGTGAAACGCGCGTTCAGCCAGCGCCGCAAGCAGATGTTGAAGCTGCTGAAGCAGGATTGGGAAACGGACCTGCTGGCGGCGGCCTACGACCGCGTCGGCCTGACAGCACGAACGCGAGCCGAGGAGGTCAGCCTAGAACAGTTCGCAGCCCTGACCCGGCTGCTCGCGGTCCCGAAGGGGAAAGCTCACAAGGGGATTTCAGAACTCTGATCTTCGACACTGGTACCGGAATGTGGAAGCGCCGGGTTCAACAAGACGGACCAGGCCGGCGGGCAACCCGACCCACTGGGTGAATGGAACCCGGAACTGCGCCTTCGACCGGGGGACCCAATCCCCCCGTGATCGGGACCCGACAGTCTATTCCCCACTCTGTGGAACCCGTATTTCGCGGCTCCATAGAATCAGCGGCTTTGACTTGTCGCAGCCAACAGATCTGGCATCATGCGCACCTACGCAACATAACCAAAACACTCAAGTTAACATGAAATTCGAGACCCTCTGTTTGCACGGCGGCCAACAACCGGATCCCACCACCACGGCGCGCGCGGTGCCGATTTACCGCACCACCGCCTATCAATTCCCCAGCACTGAGCGCGCAGCGAACCTGTTTGCCCTCAAGGAACTGGGCAACATCTACAGTCGGATCATGAATCCCACGACCGACGTGCTGGAGAAGCGCGTGGCCCTGCTCGAAGGCGGCCCGGAGATGGGCGGGCTCGGCTTCGCCTCCGGCACCAGCGGTGTCTTCAACTCCATCATCAACCTCGCATCGGCCGGCGACAATATCGTCAGCGGCCGCAACCTTTACGGCGGCACCTACACCCAGTTTAACGACATCCTGCCCAGGCTTGGCATCACGGTGAGATTCGTGGACTCGAACGATTCCAGGAATTTCGCCCACGCGATTGACGACAAGACCCGCGCCCTGTTCTGTGAGTCCGTCTCCAATCCGGCGCTGGAGATCACCGATCTGGACGCGGTGTCGAAAGTGGCGCACGACAACGGGATTCCGTTGATCTGCGATTCCACATTTTCCACCCCCTACCTCACCCAACCGCTTTCGCATGGCGTGGATATCGTGGTGCATTCGCTGACCAAATGGTTTGGCGGTCACGGCACCGGCATCGGCGGGGTGGTGGTGGACAGCGGACGATTCAAGTGGAATGCCGGCAAACATCCGATCTTCGATGAACCGGACACCTCCTATCATGGACTCCGCTGGGGCCATGATCTGCCCGAGCCTCTGGCTCCGCTGGCGTATATTCTCCGCCTGCGCACCGTGCCCCTGCGCAATCTCGGCGCCTGCATTTCACCGGACAACTCCTGGATGTTTCTGCAGGGGATCGAAACCCTGCCCCTGCGGATGGAGCGCCATTGTCAGAATGCCAAGGCGGTTGCCCAATACCTCAAGAGCCACAAAAGCGTGGAGTGGGTGCGGTTCCCCGGACTGGAGGGCGATCCGATGTTCGAGCTGAACCGGAAGTATCTGAAGGGCAAAGGGGGATCGATGGTGGTCTTCGGCATCAAGGGCGGCGCCAAGGCGGGCAGCAAGCTGATCGATTCACTCAAACTCTTCTCGCACCTGGCCAATGTCGGCGACGCCAAGAGTCTCGCCATTCATCCGGCCACCACCACCCACTCACAATTGAACGAGGACCAGCAGCGCGCGGCGGGGATCACCCCGGAAATGGTGCGGCTGAGCGTGGGGATCGAGAATGTCGAGGACCTGATTGCCGACCTCGAACAGGCGATCCAGGCGGCGACCTGAGTCTCGGATTTAAACTCCATGCCGGGCCGGGGTTGCATGCTCCGGCCCGGTGTTTATGCTTTCCCCGTTTGGAAACTGTACAAACCCAATTCCTGTCCCTGACACAGCCGGGCAAGCCGTTCCGGTTGTTTCACGGCGGCACCCTCGCACACGCACGGCTGGCCTACGAAACCTACGGCCAACTCAATGCCGACAAATCCAACGCCATCCTGGTGTTTCACGCCCTGAGCGCGAGCCAGCACGCCGCCGGGTTCAATCCCGAGGTGGACGGCGTGGGCGCCCGCTGGACGGAGGAATGTCATGTCGGCTGGTGGGACGGATTCATCGGACCCGGCAAGGCCATCGACACGAAGCGTTTCTTCGTCATCTGCGCCAACTGGCTGGGAGGCTGTTACGGGTCCACCGGCCCCAGCAGCATCAATCCGGAAACCGGCCGGTCCTTCGGCGCCTCTTTTCCCCGGCTGGCGCTGGCGGATCAGGTCGATGCCCAGGTGCAGTTGCTGGACGCCCTGGAAATCCAGACCCTGCACGCCGCCATCGGCGCGTCCCTCGGCGGCATCCTCACGCTCAGCCTGGCCATGCGCTATCCGGAACGGGTCAGGATCGTGCTGCCCATGGCCACCGGTCCGCAGGTCACCCCGTTGCAACGGCTCCATAACTTCGAGCAAATCTTCGCCATCGAAACGGATCCGGATTTCAAGGGTGGCGATTACGACCCACACCGTCCGCCCCATCGCGGCCTGGCCGTGGCGCGCATGATCGGGCACAAGACCTACGTGTCGCTGGCGGCCATGCAGGAACGCGCGCGCGACGAGATTGCCACCACCTCCGACGACCTGTCCTGGTACAAGCTTTCCAGCACGCTCGAATCCTACATGCTGCACCAGGCGCAGAAATTCGTCCAACGGTTCGACGCCAACACCTATCTCCGCATCACCGACGCCTGGCAGCGGCTCAACCTGGCGGCGGAAGCGGGGTGCGAGACGCTGGAGGAGGCCTTCCTCCGCTGTCGCAACCACAAGTTCCTGGTGTTCTCCATCGATTCGGACGTGTGCTTCTATCCCGAGGAGCAGGCGGAGCTGATGGATCTCCTCAAGAAGGCCGGTGCCGACGCCACCCGGATCACCGTGCACACGGAGAAGGGCCACGATTCGTTTCTGCTGGAACCCAACCTCTTCCAGCCCTACTTCCGCGCGCTGCTCATGGAAACGATCTAAGCCGACGATGCAGTTGGACTCCTCTCAACCACGGATGCCGATGAAATATTTTTCTACGGGTCCGGGGTTGGAGGAACCAAAGGGTGCCCCAGCCAGGGGAAATGGGAACGATGCCCCCTGACTCCGTTGTAGCGCCCGAGGAGAGTCGTGGTTTAGCCGCTTTCACGGACGGGTCTGTTGTCGCGGAACCAGTCCAGCACGCCGTGCTCGTCGTGCGTGAAGCAGTCCAGGTCACCGTTCATCGCTCCGTATTGGCAGTCAAAGCCGCGCTGTTTGGGCCAATATCTCCTGTCCGCGTGGCCCAGATGCCACTTGCCAATGATGGCGGTCTGGTATCCGGCCCCACCGAGGCACTGCGGCGTGAGCCATTCGTTGGTGTCGAGGCCGTAACCCGCAGCGGTGGGAATGACAATGGTTTGCAGGCCGTAGCGAAAGGGATATCGGCCGGCCATCAGCGCGGCACGTGTGGGCGTGCACATGGGCTGCACGTAGAACTGCGTGAACTTTTCGCCCCCGGCCGCCAGCGCGTCAAGCTTCGGCGTCTGTTCCTCCTCGTTGACCCTCCGTCCCGACAGCAGTCTTCGCCCATACCCATTGCCTCGTATTACGGCTTGAAGGCCGCCAGGGTGTCGAGCACGGCCTTGATCCGGGGCACTTCGTGCGTGCGCATCAGGTCGGTCCGGCCCAGGGCGGCCAGCACTGCGAAGAAGGATTCCGCCCCTCGAACCTCCTCCCCGAAGAACTCGAAGGCGTGGGGCAGGGCATGGCAGACGGGCCAGCCCAGTGTCCGCAGTCGGAAAGTGTTCAGAAAAACCTTCATCTGGTGCCGCACACGCACCGCGCTGTCCTGGAGGTTGCGATAGTAGAACCCCATGCCCGGATCGATGAAGATGCGCTTCACGCCCCGGCCTGTCGCCCGCTCGATCTCGCGGGCGAAATGGTCGTGCATCAACTGCACCGGGTCGGCGCTGAAATCAAAGTCCATCACCTCCCGCACATTCCTCCCCTGGACGTAGCAGAGAATCACCGCCGCGTCATGCTCGGCCACCAGCCGATACTGTTCATCGCTGGATTCGGTGCCGGTCAGGTTCAGCACGTTGGCCCCGGCCTCGAGACAGGCGCGCGTGACGTCGGGTTGATAGGTCTCGACGGAAACCAGCACCCCCGCCTCGCGCAATCCGCGGATGACCGGCAGCAGTTTTTGATTCTGCAGGTCGGCTGCGGCGCGGTCGGCGTGGTCCAGGGTGGATTCCGCCCCCACGTCCACCAGGTCCGCCCCCTGCGCCGCGAGCACCCGTCCGCGGCGGAGGGCGCTTTCCGTGGACAGGCAGACACTTTCGCGATACCAGGAATCGGCCGAGAGATTGATCACCCCCATGATCGCCGGGCGGGTGTTCCAGGCGAAGGTTCGGCCGCCGATGGCGAACTCCGCCACCTGCGCTTTGGCCGCGTCACGATTGGCCTCCAGCAATTCCGAGAGATAGGCACCGTCCAGCATGGCTCCACGTTAGCCCCTGGCGAACCTGCGGCCAATGCCAATCCCGGGGCAAGCGCATCCAATGCGTCCGTGTTTTCGGGGTGGCGCCGATTTTCAACCGGCCTGGGGATGGGGTGGCCTGCAGGCGGGTTCAGTCTGCCGGCTGGAAAGCCGGTGATACCTCCCGGATTGGGACGCGTCTGCCCTGATGCCGGTCCCCTGTCCCCTTGCTCCCGGTGCGGCCCGCTGGTAGCTTCCCGCCGCATGAACCCGGCGGATTGGGCGGATCTGAGCGACGAGCAATTGCTCGAGCGCCGCATTCGCGGCCTGAAGCTTCAGATCGAGGGCAGCGGCCTGGAGCCGTTGATTCAGCAGCTCTACAACGAACTGTCCGCCCGGGGCCTGGCATTTCATCCCCCGTGCTACGTCGGGGACGAATGGTTTGTGCCCGAGGGGACGCCGATCATCTTCATCCCCTTCTATCTGGCGCATCCGCGGCTGCGGGACCTGGAGCAGAAGATGATTCTCGAGGTGGAGGGCGGCGATCCGGAGTGGTTCATGCAACTCATCCGACACGAGGCCGCCCATGCCTACTCCTACGCCTACCGCCTCTATCGCCGGCGCAAGTGGCAGGAGACCTTCGGGCTCGCCTCCACGGAACAGAACGACTTTTACCGTCCCAAACCCCACAGCCGATCCTACGTGGTGCACCTGGACGATTGGTATGCGCAGAGTCATCCCGACGAGGACTTCGCGGAGACGTTCGCCGTCTGGCTGACGCCGGATCTGGACTGGCGCGAGCAATACAAGGGATGGAAGGCGTTGCGCAAGCTGGAGTACGTGGACGAGTTGATGAAGTCACTGGCCGGGGTGCCGCCGGTGCATCAGCCCGAATACCGGGTGGGCGACTTTGACTGCCTGAACGTCAAGCTCAAGAACCACTATGCGCGCAAGCGCAAGCTGTACGAGGACGCCTACGAGGACTTCTACGATGCCGACCTGCACAAGCTGTTCTCCGCGCCGCCGGATGCGCCCGACCGCATGAAGGCCTCGATGTTCCTGCGGCAGCATCGCAAAAACCTGCTGGAATCCGTTTGCAGCTGGTCCAACGGCCGCAAGTACCGGGTGAACGAGTTGCTGTCCGAGTTGATCACCCGCTGTCGCGAGCTGGACTTGTATGTGCAGCCCAACGACCCCAAACTGTTGCTTGAAATCGCGGCGTTCATCACCACGCTGGTGATGAATCATCTGTTCACGGGCAAGTTCAAGCGCACCAAGTAGTCCGTTCACCCGCACGACGCATGAAAAAACTGAAAGTGCTCGCCCTGTTCGACGCCATTGCCCCCACCACGATCGACCAGGACCTGAGCGCCGAACTGAAGACCGAGGACTGGAGCAGCGAGGCCGACGTGCTCAAGGCGCTGCGCAGGCTGGGGCATCGCACCGAGTACCTGGCCATCTTCGACGACCTGGACCTGCTGCGGCAGAAGATCCGTTATTTCAAGCCCGACATCATTTTCAACCTGTGCGACCAGTTCAACAACAACCGCGCGTTTGACCAGAACATCGCCGCGTATCTCGAGTTGAGCGGGGTGCCCTTCACCGGGTGCGGCGCCGCGGGGCTGACGCTGGCCAAGCACAAGGGCATCTCCAAAAAGATCCTCGCCTATCACGGCCTGCGTGTGCCGAAGTTCGTGACCATTCCGTACGGCGGCCGGATTGTCCGGCCCAAGCAACTCGAGTTCCCGTTGATCGTGAAGCCGTTGAACGAGGAGGCGTCGCTGGGCATTTCCCAATCCTCCTGGGTCGACACCGATCACCAGTTCAAGAAGCGTGTCCGTTTCCTGCGCCAGAACTATGGTCACGACGTCATTGTCGAGGAGTACATTCACGGACGGGAACTGTACGTCAGCCTGCTGGGCGACCGGAAATTGCGCGTGTTTCCCATCCGCGAAATCCTCTTCCAGGATGTGCCGGAGGGGCAGCCGCGCATCGCCAGTTACCGGGCCAAGTGGGATTACGACTACCGCGACAAGTGGGGGATCGACAACCAGTTTGCCCGCTTGAACCCGAGGTTGAAGCGCAGGATCCAGCGCTATGGCCGGCAGACGTTCCAGTTGCTCAAGCTCAACGGCTACGTGCGGCTGGATCTGCGGATCACCCCCGAGGAGGAGATCGTCTTCATCGAGGCGAATCCGAACCCCATCCTCGCCCGTCACGAGGATTTTTCCCACGCGGCGGTCAAGTCCGGGCTGAAATACCACGAGCTCATCCAGGCCATCCTGCGCATCGGGCTGGAAACCGTCCGCGGCTGAGCGTGCCCGGATGTCCCGCAGGCCTCACGCGGCCGGCGGGCCGTCAAACCCGCTGACCACCACCCGCGTCTTGATCGAGTTGGCGATGTAGCAGTAGTGATGCGACTGCTGGTGAAGCTGGCCCTCCTCCTCGCGGGTGGGTTGTTTTTCCCCACCGAAGACGATCTTGGGATGGAGGGTGATCCGGCTGACCCAGGGCACGCCATTGTCGCCCTTGGCCATTTCCCCCACCGCGGTGTCGTCGTAACTCTCCACCAGCAGACCCTTGCGGTAGGCGAGAAAGAGAAACGTCAGCATGTGGCAGCTCGAGAGCGACGCCACAAACGCCTCCTCCGGATCCACACCCTCCGGGTTGGACAGGGGGGGCGGGACCACGGACGGCGCTGCCGAGGCCGTCACGCTGAGCCCGCCGTCGAAGGTCCAGGTGTGTTGTCGGGAGAACTGGCCCTTGAGGAAGTCCCCGCTCCCGCCCTTCCAGGAGATGGTTGCTTTGTGTTCGGCCATAAATGTCACAGAGGCCAGTCGCGCAGGATCCGTTCGGTTTCCTCCGAGTGCCCGCTTTCGTCACGCACCATGTCCTCCAGCTGCACCATGAGTCCCTTTTCGCCGAGCTCCTCCGCCTGCTTGGCGCGTTCGGTGTAGCGTTTGACGGCCCCGCGCTCGGCCTTGAGCACCTCCTCGAGCATGGCCCGATTGCCGGCGGCTTGGGCCACCGGTGCGGCCTGGGTGGTGGGCGCGCCGCCCAGGGCCACGATCTTGTTGGCCAGGAACTGGGCGTGCATCTGCTCATCCGGCACCTCGGCGAGGAAGAATTGCGAGAGCTGCGGCCGGTATGGCCCGGTGGCGCGCGCGGCGTAGGTCAGATACTGGATGATGGCCGAGTATTCCTCCGCCAGATCCCCGTTCAGCAGGTCGATGAGTTGTTTCTTGTCCATGGTCGTTTGAGTTTTGAGTGGATTGAATCCAGCCCAGCTTCACTCAAACTCGCGCCGTCATCAATCAGTTTTCCTGCCCAAGGCCGGCCGCGGGCGCATCCCGGTTAAGGCACGGCGAAGTCGCAGAGGGTGGTGGAACTCGTCGCGCTGCGACGAGTAGCGCCGCGTCCAGCGGCGCAACGAACAGCTGCAAAGCCCGATTCCGTCCGTTGAATACGGTCGGGGTCGTTGCAGCGCGACGACCGCTACCTGACAGCAACTGAGATGCGTGCCGGCCGGGGTTTGTGACCGCGACACTTTGCGCTTTGAACCGGAGCGGCGGAATGATTCAGTGGGGCCGTGGTGGGAACCATTCTCAACGTGGCCGGGATTCTGGCGGGTGGAATCGCCGGTCTGGTGCGCCGTACACCGCTGGCGGCCTCAACGCAGGGGCTGCTGAAGCTGACGCTCGGGCTGGCCACGGTGGGCTGCGGATTCTGGCTGCTGTGGGCCGGCCTGAAGAATCACTCCTTTCCCCGCATGATGCTGCTCCTGGGCGTGGTGCTGGTGGGCACGATGATCGGCAGACAGTTGGGCCGACTGATGCATTTCCAACAGGCATCCAATCATCTCGGGCGGTTTGCCCGCGAACGCATGGAAGCGGCCACGCCCGGCAAGCCGCTGCCTTTTTCGGACGCGTTCAATGCCTGCACCATCGTCTTCTGCGCGGCTCCGCTGGGAATCGTGGGCGCCCTGGTGGACGGGCTGGCCGGCCTGTGGTTTCCCCTGGCGGTGAAGGCGTTGATGGACGGGCTGGCGACGATGGGCTTTGTCGCCCTGTTCGGCCGCGCCTCCATTGCCGCCGCGCTTCCGGTCCTGGCGTTTCAGGGCACGCTGGCCCTGGTCGGACGGATCTTCCTCGGTCCGTGGCTCGAGACGCACGGGTTGTTGGATCCGGTGATCGCCACCGCCGGGGTGTTGATGTTTGCCGTGGCGCTCGTCATTCTGGAGTCGAAACGCATCCATCTGGCGGATTATCTGCCCAGCCTGGTGGCGGCGCCGCTGCTGTTGGCGGGATTGAACCTGTTGGGCCAGTGAGATGAATGAACGTTCGGAACCTTTGAACCTCGCGCGCGTGAGGGTGAAACCCCTCGCGCAGCGGCGCACGCTCAGCGTCCTGGAAAAAATCCTCGTGGATCCTGACACCGCGCCTCCGGCCGTGGATGCCGCCATGCTCTCCTCCACCCGCGCCTGCGTGGAACAAGTGCGCGCGGCCAGGGGGCGGGGAGCCAGTGTGATGCTGATTTACGGGGCGCATCTTGTGAAGAACGGGGCGATGGCCATTGTCAACGCCCTGCTGGATCGCGGTTGGATCACCCACCTGGCCACCAACGGCGCGGGCACCATCCACGACTGGGAACTGGCGTTTTTCGGCCGGACCGAGGAGAACGTGCGCGAGAACGTGGCGAAGGGCGAGTTTGGCACCTGGGACGAAACCGGCCGCTGCATCAACCTCGCCGTTCTCGTCGGGGCGCTGCGCGGAGAGGGGTATGGACGCAGCCTGGGTCGCTTCATCTGTGAGGAGGGCGCTGTCTTGCCCTCGGGGGACGATTTGAAGCGGGAGATCGCGACGCAACCGGATCATCCGCTCACCCCGGCGCGTGCGGAGTTGCTGCAGGTCATGCTGCGCCACGGGCTCAAGCCGGGCCGGATGGAGGTGAAGCACCCGCATCAAGGCAGTTCCATCCTGGCGGCGGCCTTCAAGAAGGGCGTGCCCTTCACGGTGCATCCGGGGATCGGCTACGACATCTTTGCCACCCATCCACTGTTCAGCGGCGCCGCCATCGGCCGCGCCGGCGCCGAGGACTTCCGCTGGTTCAGCACGGCAGTCGAGGGGCTGGACGGCGGCGTGGTGCTGTCGGTGGGCTCGGCGATCATGGGGCCGCAGGTGTTCGAGAAGAGCCTGAGCTGCGTGAACAATCTGCGTCGGCAGGACGGACGCGATGTTGTCAGCAACCACTCCTTCTACGTGGTGGATTTGCAGGATGGCGGAAACTGGGACTGGTCCCGGGGAGAACCCCCCAAGGATCACCCGGCCTACTACCTCCGGTTCTGCAAGAGCTACGCCCGGATGGGGGGAACAATGACCTATGTGCAGGGGGACAATGTCGGATTCCTGCACCACCTGCTGGCCGGTCTCGGAGGCATTGAAACCGGCAGGTCCAGCTGATAATCTTCCGCCAACAGAAACCATCATCCTCCAAGCATCCATGAATCCCGCACTCATCATCTCAACCTGTCTCCTTTCCCCACTGTTCGCCCAGGGCGCGTCGCTCCCCCTCGGGCACGACCGTCTGCGGCCCCTACCGCCGGTGGTGAATCCGGGGGAGGCGAGCACGCCGGACCGCGCCGGAACCGCCCCTTCGGATGCCGTGGTGCTTTTCGATGGCACCGATCTGTCCCGATGGTCGGCCATGAACGGGGAGCCGACCCAGTGGGTGGTCCGGGACGGGGTCATGGAATGCGTGCCCGGCAGCGGCTACATCCGGACCCGACAGAACTTCGGGGAGTGCCAGCTGCATCTGGAATTTGCGACGCCGGCCAAGGCGGAAGGATCCAGCCAGGGCCGGGGCAACAGCGGCGTGTTCTTTGGCGGCACGCGTTACGAGATCCAGGTGCTCGATTCCTACGAGAATGTCACCTATGCGGACGGTTCCTGCGGGGCCATCTACAACCAGTACCCGCCGCTGGTGAACGCCTGCCGTCCGCCCGGCGAATGGCAGAGCTACGACATCCTCTGGACCCCGCCCCGGTTTGACGGGGATGGCCGACTGCTGGCTCCGGCGCGCATCACCGCCTTCCAGAACGGGGTGTTGATTCACCACAACACCGAGTTGTTCGGCGAAACGGCATGGCTGGAACGCAAACCCTTCACCCCGCATCCCGAAAAACAGTTCCTCGCGCTGCAGGACCATGGCAACCCGGTGCGCTACCGCAACGTCTGGGTCCGGGAGCTGGGCACTCCCGGCAAGCCGGAATTCCAGCTGCCCGACGCCCTGCTCGACAGTTACTGCGGCGACTATGGGGACGCGGACAATCGTGTTGTGACCAAAGTGTCCCGCCGGGACGGGAACCTTGTCCTTCGATACCGCGGGGTGGATTTCGTGATGTTCGCCGAGTCCCCCACCCATTTCTTCGCCAAGACGGTGGACGTCCAGGCGGACTTCGACTTCAGCGGGCCGGAGAAGACCGTGCGCATTTCGGTCGGCGAGGACGGCGGCACGAAGCTTAAGAAGTTGCGCTGAGCGAGCGGGGCGCGGACATTCCTGTCCGCGCGAATTCGTCATGACCAACTCGCGGACAAGAATGTCCGCGCCCCGCGGTTCGCAAGGACCGTTGACTCCCCTCAAAACACCGGTCACGATAATCGAATCATATGTCAAAGCGATCCCTCATTGTCCTCCCCGACGAATCCTCACAGCCCATCATTGACGCCATCAACGCCGCGAAGAAGTCGCTTCAGGTCAAGATGTTTGTTTTCTCCGACCCGGGGTTGCTGAAGGCGGTGGAGGACGCGCACAAGCGGGGCGTGAAAGTCCGCGTGATGCTCAACGCCGCCCGTCGCAGCGGCGAGGACGACAACCAGACCGCCCGCAAGAACCTCGAACATGCCGGCATCGACACCAAGGACAGCAACCCGGAGTTCGGCATCACCCACGAGAAATCCATGGTGATCGATGAGGAGGTGGCCTTCGTCAAATCACTCAACTGGGCGACCAAGAACCTGACCGTGACCCGCGATTACGCCGTCACCACGCAGCACCGTCATGAAGTGGACGAGATCGTTGCCTGCTTCGACGCCGACTGGCACCGCAAGGAGTTCAAGCCCGGTGAAAGCGCCCACCTGATCTGGTGTCCGGCCAACGGGCGGGACCGCATCGCCCAGTTCATCGACGAGACCAAGCACACGCTCTTCATCCAGAACGAACGCTACCAGGACACCGTGATCATCGAGCGCATCGTCCGCGCGGCCCGGCGCGGGGTGAAGGTGCACCTGATGGCCCGCCCGCCGCATTCACTCAAGAAGGAGAAGATCGTCGAAGGCGTGGGTGGCCTGCGCATCCTGCACGACGTCGGGGTGAAGGTGCACAAGCTCAAGCACCTGAAGCTCCACGGCAAATTGCTGCTCGCCGATGGCAAGCGCGCCATCGTCGGTTCGATCAATCTCGCCCCCGGCAGCTTTGACGACCGTCGCGAGCTGGCCATCGAGGTCAACGATGACCACATCGTGGCCGGTCTGGAGAAGGTGGCGCGACACGACTGGGAGCACTCGCACGCCCTGGATCTGACGGACGAGGGGTTGTTTGCCGACCTGGAAGAGCACGGCGGGGGCGCCGAGAAGCTGGTGTTGCGCATGGACGACGAGCACGAGAAGAAGCACCACCACAAGAAGTGAGGGGGGGCACCCGCCAAATCATCGGCCAGGAACTCCATCTTCTGCTGGCGCCGGCGACGAATCACCGTGTCATCGCGGTCGAGTCCCAACTTCAGAGTCAACCCGGCAGCTGTTCCGGAGCAAAAAGCCATCCGACGTGGGTGTCTTTCCGGGAGGCAGGAGGCCGGCTGGGTGTCAGGACTTGGTCATGCGGCGGCCCACCGCCCGGTAGATCAGCGCGCACACCAGGATGAGCACCACCAGGCCGGCAGCGAGAAGGAAGGCGTGATTCAGCACGCTGTGCGC